>NZ_JACVJJ010000119.1:0-10227 GCF_015711935.1 Candidatus Solincola tengchongensis | reverse complement strand
AAGAACATTGTTGTCTATGGCGTCGGCAAGCCGCCCGAAAAAGTGCCTGATGGCATGCTGGCCTTCGAGGAGATCTTGTCGGATGACGAATCCAACCCCAAGATAAAAGTCTATAACGATGATTTTTGCTTTCTCATGTACACCGGAGGGACGACCGGTTACCCTAAGGGCACGGTCTGGGATGGCGAGCAGAGGGTGAGGGGCCTCGACTACATGCTGATCAACAACCTAATTCCTATCTTCGACCGACTTGCGGATTATCCCGACGAGGCGATGCACGGCATATCCACGCTCTTTGCTTCCGATCCCAAACTGGTTGAAAGAATAGACAAGTTTCTTTCGAACGATCTCGTCCGCAAGGTTTTACGCTCACCAATAACCAAGAATTTTTCATTCCAACTGTTCAGGATGATAGCGGGGAATCCCTACATGCTCAAGGCTTTCGGACTTTTGCAAAGAGAGGGGGTAAAATTCCTTTGCGCTGCGCCTCTGTTCCACGGGGCGGGATACGAGGGAGCCTTCACTTACTTAGGTGCTATAGCCGCCACAACCGTCTTCCTTCCCACCCCTCACCCGTTTATAGCACGAGAGTTTTGGGAGACCGTCGAGAAACATAAAGTGCACACTGCAGTTATCGTCGGGGATGCCTTCGCTCTCCCAATGGTTGAAGAGCTGCGGAAGGCCCGGGCTGAAGGTCGTGCCTACAACCTCAAGAGCCTCTGGGCCATAGTCTCCTCAGGCGTACGTTGGTCGCCCCATATAAAACGCGAGCTGCTCGATCATCTGCCCGGCCTTTTAATGGTCGACTCCATGGGTACCAGCGAATCCTCCGGTGCGTTTGCCTCCATCACCTCCTCTGTCGACAACACAATCCAGCCGGCCGGAGCCAGAGTGGTTTTCGACAAGAGCGACTTTTACTCCAAGCAAGTCTATCCTGCCAGAGTGATCAATCCCCAGACCGGAAAAGATGTTAAACCAGGTTCAGGAGAGATCGGTGAATTCATGTACGGTGGTTATATGGCTTTGGGTTACTGGAAATGCCCAAAGAAGACGGCCCACGACTTCAGGATAATCGACGGGAAACGCTGGTTTTTCGTCGGGGATGAGGGGACCGTGTCCGAAGACGGCAAGTTCAACCTGATAGGCAGGGGAGGCAATTACGTGATCAACACGGGCGGAGAAAAGGTGTATTCCGAGGAGGTGGAGGAAATAATAAAGTCCCATCCTAAGGTATGGGATGTTGCGGTGATGGGAATCCCTGACCCTCGCTGGGGCCAAGCGGTAACCGCCCTGGTCGAACTGGAAGCGGGTAAGAGCTGCACCGAAGAGGAGATCGTTGAATGGTGCCGTAAAAGGATGGCAGGTTACAAGCGGCCTCGCCATGTTGTCTTCGTGGACAAGGTGCCCCGCTCTGCGTCTGGGAAAATCGATCGTGCCATAGCTCAGAAATTGATCGCCGAAAAGCTCGACAGGGCTTGAAGCCGAGTAAGCTGCCCGCTCAAGGTTTATACCTATTAACCGAAGAAAACATCGTCTTCACGTTCTCCGGCTTGGCGTCCACAGGGATGGTGCAACCCGAGCTGAGGATGAAACCTCCGTCCGAGCCGAGTTCCATGATCAGTCGGCGGCAGTACTCGTCCACTTCCTCGGGCTCGCCCAACTTGAGTAGGGTGGCGGGCACGTCTCCCATGATGCACATGTGGTCCCCAAGCTGCTCCTTGGCGGCGAAGATGTCCGAGGTGCCGTCCAGGTTCAGCACGCACTTTCCCCGCGGCAATCCCCTCAAGTAGGGGAAGAAGGCCGTCCAGTCGGAGTCGAAATGGAGAACGGGAGTGACCCCCCTGGACACCCAGAACTCGCACATTTCCTCCCACTCCGGGAGGGCGAACTCCTCGAACTGGCGTGGGCTGAGGAAGGAGGCGCTGGTCCGGGTACCCCCCATGAAAACGCGCCTGATGCCGCTCATCCTGACCATCAGGGCACCCTGTCTCCGCATGAGTGGCATGAGAGCGCGACTGGCCTCCCTCACCTCTTCCGGGCGGCGAAAAAGGTCGAGGATGAACTTGTTGAAAGAACGCATGAAGAGTGAGATATACTCCAAGGGGGTGAAGACTATGTTGAAGGCCACCAGCGACTCCACCCCCTTGCTCCGCCACCTCCTTATCGACCTCTTGATCATGGCCATATCCGCAAAGGAGTTCCCGAAAGCCTTGAGCAATTCCAAGGGGTTCTTCAGCTCCGGGTGACTCAGCCTCATCTTGTCCAGAACCCAGCGCAGAGGACCTCGCCTCCCTATCTCCAGGTATTCCTCTGGCTGCATGACCGTTCTCTCCACGAACTGGAACTGACCATCCGGGGGTTCCCCTCCCACGCCGGGCATCACCGGTGGGTTGGGGAAAATGAGCTGCATGATCCGGCCCAGGCCGGCGTAGGAGAGGTGCTGGCCGTCGATGGGGCCGAGGTCGCGCAGGGTCTTCTCCAGCGCCTCGTCCGACTTCCGCACGTCGAAGAGCATGTCGTGCTGGGAGATCCCACCGTAACGCGCGGAGAAGAAGTCGATGATGGGGACCACCGGAACCCGATCCGGCTTACCCAGCCTTATGGCGGTTTCGATACGCTCACGGGAATCCATGAGCTAATTTACCTCCCCGCATCCGGAAAATCCTCTCCGAGACAAAGAGGGCGATCTCTTCTTTCGCCGAACATCCACGGAAAAGGTTTCAACGACCCCACTGACCTTCGGTCCCCGGTCTCGAATCACCCACCGAGGAAAGCGTTGGCCAGCCTCACGCCCTGGGAGGCGTCCTTACCGAAGGCATCGGCGCCCACGTACTTCACGACCTTCTCGTCCACCGGCCCCCCTCCTATGATCACCTTCACCCGCTCGCGCAGGCCGGCCTCGACAACCGCATTCACGGTATCCTTCATTGAATCGAAAGCCAGGGTGAGCAGGCCGGAGAGGGCCAGCAAGCGAGCACCTGTCTCCCTGAGCTTATCCACGAAGGCCGAGGGGGCTACGTCCACTCCAAGATCGTAAACTTGGAAACCATCGCACCGCAGCAATGTGGAGACGATGTTCTTCCCGATGTCATGTATGTCGCCCCTGACCGTGCCGATGACTACGTCCCCTTTCACCTCACAGGAATCTCTCTGCAGATGGGGTTCTATGAGGTCTATGGCCTCCTTGAAGATCTCCGCGGACATTATGAGCTCGGAAAGGTAGTATTCCTTGTTCTCGAACCTCCTCCCCACTTCGGTCATGCCCCTCCGCAGGCATTCCACCAGGGAAAGCGGGTCCTCCCCTCCTTCCAGGGATTCTCGAACCGCGTCCAAGACCTCTTCTTCTTTGAGTTCCATCACCAAAGCGGCCAAATCCCCACTCATCTCTTGCCCACCCCCACTATTCCCGAGTCTCGGAGTGTAAGCCGAGTTTGCTTGCTGGAAGAAAATGCCGTTTTCGTTACACTCCCCATCCCCTCGATCGGTTCTTCCCTCAGGCCATCGCTTCCCGAGGCCTCATCCCTGCCGGAAACGCTAATCCGCGCAGTAAAAGCTTCCGTCCGCAACGCCCTCCGGGTCGAGCATCTCCTTTACCCTCCCCTGCCAGGCGGGATAATCCCAGGTGTGGGGCCCGAAGATCCGGTCCCTGTCCGCGGCCTCCAGCATGAAGGCTCCCAGCCCCACGCCGAAGTTCCTGTCCCGCATGGCCTCCGCCGCCTCCAGGGCATACTCCCTGACACCGTTCCGGTGATGCGGGTCTCGGTGGTCGAAGAGGATGAGCTCTTCCTGGTGACCGTAGTGTCCGGTGCCCTCGTAGACCCCTCCCCAAGCGTTGTCCGAAAAATCGTCATAGAGCTTTCCCTGCTCGATGTAGCGCCTCTTGAGCTCCGCCCCTACGCGGGATTGGTTCACGCAGTTGTCGAAAGCGCCGCAGGTCCCGAAGGAGGTTCCCATCATCCCTCCCATGCGGAAGGAGAGTGGAGGCAGGGCGCCCCTGATCATCCCCCACCAAACGGCGCCCCCAAAGCCCGGTGTGGACGCCAGGTCCACCAGTAGCCCGCCGGATCTCTCGACGATCTCCCGAAGGACCTCTTCCTGATATTCCAGCTCCCCCGGTGAGGAAGCGGCGAGCATGAACTGGAACATATGCTCCATGGCGTTCAAGGCCGCCTTGAGGTTCTCCCTTTCCGGCAGTCTCTTCAGTAAGCGGGGCATGAAGATCGAAAGGATGAGCCCTATGGAGTTCTTGCAGAGCATGAAGCCGATCTCCGCATCCCCCACCCGGTAAGCGAAATCCGCGTAGGCCTCGAAGGAGGGGAAGATGCAGAGGTATATCCTGAAGTTGGGAGGCACGGCGGCGCGCAGGTCGTCCATGGTGCCCCGGACATCTGGCCGAGGCTCCCCGGGCCAGGGGTAGAGTTTCACCGCCGCTTTAGTAAATACTCCCAGAGCGCTGCGGGCCCCGAAAAGGCCACGCATGATGCCCCGCAGAGAGGGGCCGGGCCCGTCCCCGCAGAACCACCCAAGGCCACTTCCCGCCGCGCCCAGCCGGAGGACCTCTCCGTCCGGGAGGACCCACTCCACGGCCAGGACGTTCCGGCAGTTGTACCCGGTGCTCAGCCCCGTCCATCCTGTGCCGTCCATAGAGGTGCAACTGGCCAAAGGGGAGGTCCCGCACCCGGCGCCGATTATGTGCAGGTTGAGCCCCCTTTTCAAGGCCTCCGCCTGGAGTTGGGCGCAGATGACGTAGGGCTCCACCACCGCGTACATGTTCTTCTCGTCGATTTCCAGGATGCGGTCCATACGCCGCAGGTCAATCTGGACCACGCCCTCACCGCCCGGCCCGCCATGGGCGCCCCAGCCCGTGGAGAAGGCCTTGAACCGGAATCCTAGTTCCCGGCATGCTCTCACTACTTCCCGCACCTCCTCCGTCGTTGAGGGAAGCACCACGGCAACGGGGCGATGGATCCAGGGGACGGACTCCCCAAGGTTGCCGAAGCTCTGGAAGGCGTAACCGTCCAGGATTGCGGGGTCCATGGAGACGTTCTCCGGACCTACGGCCTCCCCCAGCCGCCGGAGGACCTCGGCTTCCTTCACTTTCCCTCGATTCGCAGAAAAAGGACGCGGTTATTGAACGCCCATTCCCTAAATGTCGTTTCGTTGCTATTTTAATCCCTTTTTCTCAATATCCCCAATAGCATTGCAAAGCGGGCCGTTAAAGTAGGGTTGCCACGGGTATGTGCCGCGTTTGTGATTTAACCCATTCAAGCTTAACAATATCCTTGCACCGGAAAAGGAGGCTAGAAACCATTATCTTCCGTTTATGAATCGCGTATAAGAAGTTTTTTGGATTCCTCGAGATGTCACTCGACACCTCCAGCCGGCCAAGAATCAACACCTGAAACCTTCCCGTCCTTTGTTCCCTATGCAAAACTTTTTTGGTCGGTGGAGAGTACCCAACAAGCCGTCATCGCGACTCATGAATGCGAGGAATTTCTCCTTGCCAACACTGTGAATTTTTCACTGAACTGGTTTATCGGTCTACATTATTCTATGTGGAATGCGGCTTCGAGGTCTCCCCCCTCCTTCTCGAGCTGGTCCTTCTGTGTCTTTCTCATCTCCAATTCACGCAACAGTTTCTTGTTCACCTTGTACACCTCGGTGAGGGGCATCTCCTCCACGATGACGATGCTCTTCGGCCGGGCGTATTTGGCCACCCTCTGCGAGAGGTATTCGAAGTAGTGGTTCTCGTTCACCTTGCCCACATACTCCGGCTTGAGCTGGATGAAGACCTTCACCACCTCGCTTCCCGGCCTGTCGGGGTCCGGCACACCGATGGTGGCGGCGAGGGCCGTGGCCTCATGCTCGTAGAGGATGTCGTCTATCTCCCTGGTGTAAACCTTGTACCCGGAGACGTTTACCATATCCTTGGTCCGGTCCACGATGGAGAAATAGCCCCTCTCGTCCATGCGCACTATGTCCCCGGTGTGGATGTACCCCTCCCCGTCCATCCCGCTGCCCGGCTGGGGCCAGTATCCCAACATCCTCTGCGGCCCGCTCAGGAGCATCTCCCCGGTCATGCCGTCTCTTGCCAGCTCTTCCCATGAGAGCTCCTTTCCGGTATCGGGATCCACCACCTTCACCAGCGTGTCCGGAACCGGGATGCCGATGCTCCCCCTCTTCTCCATGGACTTGAGCTTCGGGGATTTTCCACTGAATCTGGTCAGAAGGGAGACCAATGAGGTGAAAAACTCGCCGAAACGTTTGTAGCCTATAAGCTTTATCAGGCTCCGGTTCAGGGCGATGCCCAGCGGGTTGAAGAGGAGGGCGTTGTTCAACTTGATGGCCGCTTTGCCTCCGAAAAGCCGGATGTTGGAGGAGATGTTGAAATGGGTGACCGGCGACATCTCCGAGAGCCCGTATCCCTCGGAGATGAGGCTTCCGCTGGCCCTTTCGAACTCCTCCTGAACGGTGGGGGGCAGGGCAGCGGATCCGGATATCCCGATGATGCGGGTATGCTTAAGGTCTTCCTGGAGCATCTTCATGAACTGGGTGGGCACCCCGATCTGCATGATGGGATGGTACTCTTTTATCATCTGGAGCATGGACCTGGTATCCCGGGGGTCTATGACCAGGAGCATAGTGGCGCCCATCTGGATCATGGTGTGCATCATGCAGTGCCCGTAACTGTGGAAGAAGGGCAAACCCATGAGCACGGCGATGTTTCCCTCCAGTACCTTGGTGATCTTCCCGTACACGGAGGTGCTCTGCAGCGCGTTGGCCACTATATTTCTGTGGGTCAGCATGCATCCTTTGGGAACCCCTGTCGTGCCTCCCGTGAAGAGCAGGGTCTCCAGGTCCTCGGCCGGGTTGATGTCCACTTCCGGTGGCCGAGCCTCGGTGTTCTCCAGAACCTCGATGAGCCTGAGGAACCTGCCGCTCTTCGTCTGTTCGGGAGGGAGTTCTGAAAAATCGGCCACATTGGTCACGATTACCTCATACAGGGCCTTGAAGTTGGTGCGCAGAAATTCCGCCGTATCCATGTGCTCGTCCAGGCAGATCAACACCTTCGGCGTGCCTTCCCTGAACTTGTGCAGCAGGGTATCCCGAGCCTCCAGGAAACTGCAGGGCATATGCACCGCCCCGGCCTTGGATATGGCCGTATCGGCGATGACGAACTGGACAGAAGTGGGCAACATAGTGGCCACCCGGTCTCCCTTCCCTACGCCCATTTCCCAAAGAGCGCCGGCCAAGCGTTCCGCCTTCTCCTTTATCTCGGCGTAGGAAAGTTCCAGGCCCAATTGCACACATCCCATTCCCGGGTACCTCTCCGCCGCCCTATCGAGGAAATGATGAGTGGGCTCTTCCGGGTAGGGCTCCAGGCTCTCCGGGATTCCCACGGCCCGATATTCCTGAACCCAAGGTGCCTCCATACCAAGAACCTCCTTTAAACCTCCGAGGGATGCCGACCAACCTCGTAAAATGATTACGAATCAAGATAACGTTGCCTTCGCAACGCTGACGAAGCCGGCACAAATCCGCTTTATTATGCTCTGGTCATCAATCCAATCGATAATTCTACATACCGGGAGGTTTCTCCAGCCATTGATCCGACCGGGGAGCGTCCACGACGGGTAGGGTTATCCTGGACGGATATTCCGCGTTATGAAAAACCAAGCTCAACGAGGGTATAAGAACCGGCGCCAGGTGCGGAAAATCGGAATTGGAAATGTCGATTCTTATCCGATGTCCTTTCTTGAACACGTTGCAGGTAGGCCATATCTCTATGTCGTACTCGTAAATCATCCCCGGAAGCGGGCTCTGGAAATCGGTGCGCGACTTACGGTGTGAGGACAGCAGCCAACCCGAGGTTATGTTACGCGATCTCCCGTCCGGGAAAACATCCTGCAGATTGACCACCCAGAGTACATCGTTCTTCAGGCTTTCGGCCACTACACTTTCGTCGAGATTGACTCCCGTTGCTTCCTTACACTCATCAACCATTTGACGGACATCCAACGGCAGGAAGTACGTAGAGGCGTAAAGTTTCATCCGGATGGGACCTGTGACCTCCAAGTCTTCGGAAAGAACGTCCGTGGTATAGGTAAGGCATTTCAACTCGTTCACCCTGTCGTCCTCGCTGGTGGGCATTCCGGAGGCGCTTCCACCCTGCCAGCGTACGCTGGAACGCGATAATGCGCCGTTTGTAGGATCGTACGCAATCACATCCGGGGCCTCGCCGGACATCGGCTGCATGGTGGATAAGCTTCCGTCGTTCAAGGAATTGGCCGAGCCACTCTTTTTCCCATTTAGATAAAAGTCGACATATCTGGCCCTGGCCAATGGCCACTCGCCCTCCGTTCTCCATCGATTCTCACCCATAACATAAAGAGTTACCGGAGGTTCGTTCATTATCCCGTTGTCTATACCTTTAAGCCAGTAATCGAACCAACGCTTTTGGATTTGAAAAGCACCCACGCCTTTCATCGATGACCCATCCATGTGGTACCATTCGCCCACCAGCAATTTCTTGGGTACGTCGATGTTTTCAAAGTTCCTCAAAGAACCTCGAGTAAAAAGGTCGAACCATCCCGCCGTCACAAACATGGGGACATGGATATCATCCCAAACTCTCTGTGGAGAACGTTCTTCGAAAAATTCGTTGTATCTGTAGTTATTGAGGACCCAAAACCCGATCTCAGGAATTTGGCTTATATGCTGAGAAAGCGCAGTTATGGCCACAAGGGGCTCGGATAAGGTATATGTGGGCGGAATTAATCCCAAGGCCGTCACTAGTACCAGCCAGGAGGGGATGAACTCCGCATCCAGTGCACCGCCCTGGTATACGATGTCCGAATAGGCATCGCTCATGGCCACCATGGGGAAGATGGCCTTGAGGTGGGGCGGCCGCTTTCCGGCCACGAAAAGCTGGATTATCCCCATGTAAGAAGGCCCGAGCATCCCTACGTTTCCATCGCACCAAGGTTGATGAGCGACCCATTCCACTACCTGATAACCGTCTTCTCCCTCAACATCACCGAAGGATGTCCATTCACCCTGGGAATTTCCGGTTCCTCTTATGTCAACATATACGCATGCATACCCTTCGGGCACGAAGTTCTTATGGTACGCAAGAGAATCGGCTATAACGTCCTTCCGGTAAGGGGTCATGACCAGAAGTGCCGGAAACGATCCTTCATCCTCGGGGCGATATATATCGGCAGCTAGTTTTACCCCATCGCTCATGGTGATGAGGACGTCCTTTTCGAAAGCTATGGCATATCCCGAAACAGGTGAAGGCGCTTCATCAATCTCAATCTTACGGGAAATGCTATCCTTTGCCCCCCTGTCGTCCATCACCGTGAGAGTGACGGTGTACAGCCCCTCCGAGGTAAAAGCATGGGAAACCGTCTTTCCGGCAGCGCTCTCCCCATCCCCGAAGTCCCAGTACCAGGAGACGATCTTCCCATCGGGATCGTAGGAAGCGGATCCGTCCAAGGTCACCTCCTCTCCTGCCTTGGCGGTTTCGGTGCCGGCCCGAATAACGGCTACGGGAAAAGCGTTGGGCGGAGGTGGTTTGGGCAGACCGAGGACCTTCTTCAAATCCACGTGCTGCCAGGGATCGTCGTAATACCCGTGCAGGGACCATATCTCCAAAGAGTGGTTGTCCATGAGCACATGGTGACCTTTGACCGACTGCGATGTGTCCGTCCCGTAATAGCCGCACCGGGCGGGGTTGAGGAAATCTATGAGCCACATGGCCGTAAGCCGATCTATGGCGCCGTAGCGCTCCAGGATGAGATCGAGCATGGTGTCGTAACGCCATTCCGACTCTCTGCCCCCTCCCTGCTGGGTATCGATCGTGTGGTAGAAGAGCCCCATCTGGGTGAGGTTCATGCGCGGGAGTATGTAATGGTTGGTCATGGCCACAAGGCCGGGCTCGCGCTCCCTCTGCAATGGAAAGGCGGAGACTACCGTCTCCTCCCTCTCGGGGACCAGCGGGTCCTGCGCAGGAATGACGATGCGGTATTGTTCCAGCCCCTCCGGGTCCACGTAATCGGCGGCTCGCACGGCCACTCCGCGGTCCGGATGCACGTCACCCAGGACGGGCAGCGTGTCCGTCGTTCCCTCCAGCAGGTCACCGGCACCGGTTACTATCTTCCCCGTTCCGTCCATCAGCTGGGCAGGCAGGGCCTCCCTCGCTCCGTCTACCACAGTGGAGAGGCC
>NZ_JACVJJ010000118.1:0-9562 GCF_015711935.1 Candidatus Solincola tengchongensis | reverse complement strand
CACCATCCCGTCCCGGCAGGAGACCTTGGTGGAGACGTCGGTGGTGGTGACGTAGGCGTTGAGAAGGAACGTGCGCCGCGATCCCTTCGGTATTTCGACGTTCTGCAGCGCCGTGGGTCTCACTTCACCGCCGCCGGTGTTCAGGGTGAAGTCCACGTGCACGGCGGAGGGCCCCGGGTTCTGCACCAGCACGTAGGTCTCGAACCCCAGGTCGGTGGCCCCTTCCGCCAGGTACCAGGTCCTTCCAGGGGCGTTCAGGCCCGCCGAGTCGTGCCCCACCGCCCAGGGGCTCCCGGCCGCGGGCCTCCAGTACACGGCGCGCTCGCAGATCACCGGGCGGTCCCGGGACTGCACCAGGGTGGAGACGTCGGTGGTGGTGACGTAGGCGTTGAGAAGGAAGGTGCGCCGCGACCCCGGGCCTATCTCCACATTCTGGAGCTCCGGGGGCTTGACCTCTCCGCCCCCGGTGTTCAGGGTGAAGTCCACGTGGGCCGCCGCCCCACCCGGGTTCTGCACCAGCACGAAGGTCTCAAACCCCAGGTCGGTGGCCCCCTCGGCCAGGTACCAGGTGGTGTGGGGCGTGTTCAGCCCGCAGCAGTCATGCCCCACCGCCCAGGGGCTCGCCACTCCCGGCCTCCAGTACTCAGCCCGCTCGCAGATGACCAGTCCGTCGCTGCATTCCACCCGGGTGGAAACGTCGGTTGTGGTCACATAGGCGTTGAGAAGGAAGGTGCGCCGCGACCCCGGGCCTATCTCCACATTCTGGAGCTCCGGGGGCTTGACCTCTCCGCCCCCGGTGTTCGTGGTGGTGACGTAGGCGTTGAGAAGGAAGGTGCGCCGCGACCCCGGGCCTATCTCCACATTCTGGAGCTCCGGGGGCTTGACCTCTCCGCCCCCGGTGTTCAGGGTGAAACTCACGTGTCTCGGGTAGATGGAGGGGTTCTGCACCAGCACGTAGGTCTCGAACCCCGCGTCCGTGCACCCCTCCGCCAGGTACCAGGTGTTCCCCAGGGCCCAGGCGGAGCCTCCATCATAGGCGTTATGGACCCCGGCGATCACGCTGGAAAAATACACCTCCAGCGATTCCACCGCCCGGTTGTAGGCGTTCCCGAACCCCTCGGCCGTCTCCCGCTCCCAGGTGAAGGGTTTCCCGGTCCCGTCGGTGCTGAAGACGGCGCCCCCGCTCGTGTCATTCCGCGTCCCCACATAGAGGCGTCCCCCGAATACGGTCATGCTCTCCGCCTCCACGTGGGCCGGGGAGGTGAAGCCTTCCGAGGCCATGCGGGCCCACGCCGTCCCGTCGTAGACCCACACCTCGCAGCCGGAAGCGGAGTTCCAGGTGCCGGCGGCGAGCAGGCTCCCGAAGCATTCCATGCAGGATACGGAGTAGTTGTCGGAGTAGCCGAACCCGTCGGCGCCGACCTTGCTCCAGCCCGAGCCGTCGTAGGCCCACACCTGGCCGCCGCCGGCCCTCTGCGTCCCCACGAAGAGCTTCCCGCCGTAGACGGCCATGCTCTCCGCGCCGCGGTTGCTCGCCACCCCGAACCCCTGAGGCATCGGCCCGCTCGCGCCCACCTCGCAGGTCCACGACGCGCCGTCGTAGGACCACACCTCGCAGCCCTGGCTGTTGTAAGTCCCCACGTAAAGGCGCTCCTTGGCGTCCGGGCCTATGTAGACGGCCATGCTCGTGGCGGCGGTGTTGATGTCCGTGGCGATGAGGTTCCTAAAGCCGCCCCCGATGAGGCCCCCGGGCCCCACCAGGCAGGTCCAGTCCGAGCCGCCGTAGGCCCAGACCTCGCAGCCGCCCAGACGGTTCCACGTCCCTACGTATAGCCTGCCCTTAAAGACGGCCATGGACTCCACCCTCTTGTTCAGGTCCCCGAAGACCGAGGACCGCGCGCATGCCCTCCAGGCGCTGCCGTCAAAGGAATAAACCTCGCAGCCCCTCTCGCCCGCCGTCCCCGCGTAGAGGAGCCCGTCGTAGACGGCCATGCCGCTGACCGTGGAATTGGTGTTCGGCGAGAAGAAGGTGAAGTAGAGCCGTTCCCATCCCGAGCCGTCGTACTCCCACAGTTCCCCGAGCCAGCCGGCGCCCACCAGAAGCTTCCCCCCGCGGACCAGCATGGCGCGGGCGATCGTGTTGCTGTGGTATTTGTCGGGATGCAGGGGACCGGTGTTCACCTGGGTCCAGCCGCTCCCGTCGTAGCGCCAGACCTGGAGGGCTTGGGTGCCCCGTGTCCCCACATACAACTGCGACCCGAAGACGGCCATGGAGGTCGCGGCCAGGTTCTGCGAACCGAAGGCGCCCCCGTCGTTCCGCCCCCAGAAGATGCCGTTGGAGGTGCTGTATATCTCCAGCCCGGTGGCCTGGTTCTCGGTTCCCGCGAAGAGGTACTCCGTGGAAGTGGTGGGGTCCGTCCAGGAGGCCATGGAGGCGATCCTTACGTTCTGCGGGTTCCCGAAACCGGGGACGATCCCCATCACCCAGGAGGTCCCGTTGGCCGAGCCCCAAACCTCTCCCCCCGAGGAGTTGTAGGTGCCCACCAGTATCACGTCCGCGGTCCCGAAGCGGAAGACGGTCATGCAGGATGCCTCCCGGTTCCCGGATCCGAAGGCGCCCCCGTCCACCCTCTGCCAGGCAATGCCGTCCGATGTGCGCCATACCTGGAGACCGTCTTGGTTGGACGTGCCGACGTAGAGGTAGTCCGTGGAGGTCGCGGGGTCCTTCCAGACGGCCATGGAGGAGGCGGTGGTGTTCTTGGAATTGCCGAAACCCCGGCTTACTGAGGCACCGGGGCCCACCACCCGCTCCCAGGAGGAACCGTCAGTGCGCCATATCTCGCACCCGGCCAGGTTGGAGGTGCCCGCGTAGAGGCGGCCCTTGAAGACAGACATGCAGGGGACAGCGTTGTCCCACTCATCCGGTGGGCCCTCCCGGAAGCCCGGCGGGGTCTCTATCCTCCAGCTGTCACCCTCGAGGCTCCATATCCCGCACGGCCCCGACTCACCGGCGCCCGTCCCCACATATAGCCTCCCCTGGAACTCGGCCAGGCCGGATACCTCACCCTGGGGGAAGTAGTAGGCCCCTACCAGGCCATCCTGGGAAATGCGCCCTCCACGCGTTCCGTCCGCCGAGAGAGCCACGGGCGGTCCGGACAGACATGGAAGCAGCGCCAGCGCCAGGCAGGAGAGGAACACGGTCATCCGGCGAAAGCGGAGAACGCCGAGGCAGGAGTTCGAGAGCATGACAACCCCCTTTCCCAGGTCTTACTAGGGATTTATATACCCTCGTCGCGGGACTTGTATTCCTGGGGTCCGGAGGCCTTTGTCCCCTTGGAGCGGGCGGCATGCGCGGCGCGAAGCTCCTGCCTGCGGGTGAGGTATGCCACATGTTCCGCCCTGACACGTCTCATCGTTTTCCGTAGGCATCACCGCGAGGGAGGATGGTGTATACGTGAAGTATCTTCCGCTCTTTGTCGGGAGTGATGAGAATCCTCATTTCTCCCACTCGGAGACGATAGTCACCTTTTAGCTCGCCGGTGAGGGGGCGCATATCAGGGTACATGAAGGGGTTTTCCGCGCCTTCCAGCTTCAAGAGCGCATCAAGAACCCGGGATCTGGTTTTCTTGTCCAACTTGCGGTATTGTTTTTCCGCCGTGGGCTTTACCTCAACCTTCCAGCTCATGCAGGGACTTTCCCTTCACGCCGAGTTCGACCTCCTCCTTCCCTCTGCGGATGGCCTCAAGCCACTCCGGTTTGGAAAGAAGTTCCAATGTTTCCCGATGCCTATCCAGGTACTCATCTATAAGCTCTGTGAGGATGTCCTTGATGTTCCTGCGCTCCAGGCTGGCGATCACCTTCAGATTGTCCCTCTTATCCTCAGGGATGCGCACCGTCACCGTTCCCATGCCCACACCTCCTCTTCGATGTCTACAAGTAGATTAGTATACTTGTAGATTAGAATCAAGGTCCGGTTATCCTTGAGCCTATGCCCGGTGGGATACCACGGTTCAAGGGCTGACCCCAACGGGGAGGACATCCCGCCCGTATTTCTCAGGTGCAGGGCCTCTTTATGGCCTTTACGGAGAGATGCCCCGGGAGTCGTGGCCCACCGTCCAGGGGCTGCCCGGCGACGGCCTCCAGTACACGGCCCGCTCGCAGATGACCCTCCCGTCGCGGCAGAGGACCTTGGTGGAGACGTCCGTGGTCTTTACATAATTTCCCAGGTTGAAGGTGCGCCGCGACCCGGCACCGATCTCCACATGCTGGAGCTCCGGGGGCTTGACCTCACCGACCCCGGTGTTCAGGGTGAAGTCCACGTGCACCGGGGAACCCCCCGGGTTCTGCACCAGCACGTAGGACTCGAAGCCCAGGTCGGTAGCCCCCTCGGGGAGGTACCAAACCGGGTTGGAACGGTACACCCCCGTCCCGTTGTGGCCCACCGCCCAGGGAACGCCCGCCCCCGGCCTCCAATACATGGCCCGCTCGCAGGCCACGAGGCCATCCGTGCAGCTCACCCGGGTGGACACGTCTGTGGTGGTCACGTAGGCGTTGAGGAGGAAGGTGCGCCGCGACCCGGCACCGATCTCCACATGCTGGAGCTCCGGGGGCTTGACCTCCCCGCCCCCGGTGTTCAGGGTGAAGTCCACGTGCACCGGGGAACCCCCCGGGTTCTGCACCAGCACGTAGGTCTCGAAGCGATCTCCACATGCTGGAGCTCCGGGGGCTTGACCTCACCGACCCCGGTGTTCAGGGTGAAGTCCACGTGCACCGGGGAACCCCCCGGGTTCTGCACCAGCACGTAGGTCTCGAAGCCCATGTCCGTGGCCCCCTCGGCCAGGTACCAGGTGCTGGAAAGGGAGGTGAGCCCCACCGAGTCGTGGCCCACCGCCCAGGGAACGCCCGCCCCCGGCCTCCAATACATGGCCCGCTCGCAGATCACCCTCCCATCGAGGCAGTCCACCCGGGTGGACACGTCTGTGGTGGTCACGTAGGCGTTGAGGAGGAAGGTGCGCCGCGACCCGGCACCGATCTCCACGTGCTGGAGCTCCGGGGGCTTGACCTCCCCACCCCCGGTGTTCAGGGTGAAGTCCACGTGCACCGGGGAACCCCCCGGGATTGAAGGTGCGCCGCGACCCGGCACCGATCTCCACATGCTGGAGCTCCGGGGGCTTGACCTCCCCACCCCCGGTGTTCAGGGTGAAGTCCACGTGCACCGGGTTCACCCCCGGGTTCTGCACCAGCACGTAGGTCTCGAAGCCCGCGTCCGTGCACCCCTCCGCCAGGTACCAGGTGTTGCCCAGGGCCCATACGGAGCAACCCTGGTAATAATTGGCGACACCGGCTATGAGACTGGAAAAATATACCTCCAGAGATTCGATGGAGTAGTTTAGGGAGGTACCGAAGCCCTTCGCCGTCTCCGGTGTCCAGGCCTCGGGGTCGCCCAGGTGGTCGGCGCTGAACACCACGCCCCCGTTGTCTCCGCTGGTGCCCACGTAGAGGGTTTTCTCGAAGACGGCCATGCTCGCGGCGTCTTTGAACTCGCTGGAGCCGAAACCGCTGTAGGAGGTCTTTGCCCAGTTCGCCCCGTCGTAAGCCCACACCTCGCAGCCCGCGTTGTAGTTGTAGGTCCCGGCCACGAGGAAAGATCCGTAAACGGTCATGCTGGACACGTCGCGGTTCTGGGCGGTGCCGAAGCCGTCGGCGCTGGCCTTGGCCCAGGAGGCGCCCTGGAAGACCCACACCTGCCCGCCGTCGTTATGGTTGGAGGTTCCCACGTATAGCTTCCCCGCGTAGAGGGCCGCGCAGAGGGCCGCCGCGTTGTCCGGGTCCCCGAAGCCCGGCCCGGTGGGAGCCCCCGCGCCCACAAGCTCCACCCAGGTCGAGCCGTTATAAGCCCATACCTCGCAGCCGGCGTCGTTGGCCGTCCCTACGATGAGCCATTCCTCGGCACCGGGCCCCAGGTAAACGGCCATACAGGACGCGGAGGTGTTGTTCGGGTTACCGAAGCCGCGTGGCGCGGACCCCCCTGGGCCTACCACCGGCTGCCAGGAGTTTCCGTCGTAACGCCAAACCTCGCAGCCCTGAGAATAGTTCGAGGTACCGACGTAGAGCCTGTCCCCGAATACCTGCATGGAGGAGACGTTACGGTTCTTGTCGTTCCCCAACCCTCCCTTGCCCACCGCCGTCCAGGTGCTGCCGTCGAAGGACCACACCTCGCAGCCCAGCGGGCTACCGGTCCCGGCGTAGAGAAGCCCTCTGTATGTCGTCATTCGGGAGGCGGAGACGTTGGCGTTGGTGGTGAAATTGGGGGTGTTCACCAGGGACCATGATTCGCCGTCGTAAGCCCACACCCGTCCTCCCTCCGTACCCACCAGGAGCGCCCCCTGATAGGTGGCCATAGCGCTGGAGTTGTAACTGGTTACCTCGCCCGGGTTCATGTTCCCGCCGTCTATGCGCGTCCAGTTGCTTCCGTTCGGAGACCTCCATACCTGGGCCCCGGCCGCGTTCGCGGTGCCTACGTATAGCTGGCCCCCGAAGACGGCCATGGAGGACGCGGAGGTGTTGTGGGCACCGAAGGCTCCGCCGTCGCACTGCGTCCATTTCGTGCCGTCGTGGCGCATCAACTGGAGGCCCGTGACCTCGTTGCGCGTGCCCACGTATAGCTGGCCCCCGAAGACGGCCATGGAGGCCGCCTCCGCGTTGTTGGCGTTTCCGAAACCGTCGGCCGCAAGCGACACCCACCCCGTCGTGTCGTAACCCCATACCTGGCAGCCGGTATCGTCGTTCCAGGTGCCAACGCAGAGGTAGGTGGTGGAGGATACGGGATGGGTCCATACGGCCATGGAGCTCGCGACGACGTTCTTGTTCCCGAAGACGCCCCCGTCCACCCGCGTCCAGGAGGTGCCGTCCGAGGTGCCCCAGACCTGCAGCCCCGTGGCGTAGTTCGCCGTGCCCACGTACAGGCGGTTGCCGAGGACGCACATGGAGGCGGCGATGAGGTTGGCCGTGTCGCCGAAGCCACGACCGAGGCTCCCGCCGGGTCCGACCAACCGGACCCATGAGGAACCGTCGCTGCGCCATATCTCGCAGCCGTCGAGGTTTAAGGTGCCGATGTAAAGGTAGCCGTTGAAGACCGCTTGGGAGGCGACTCCGGCGTTGTACGCCTCGAAGTCGGCCCCCCAGAAGCCGGGAGGGTTCTCCAGTTGCCATTCCATCCCGTCCCAGCTCCAGATGTCCCCCGGGCCCTGGTTGCTGGTCCCCACGTAAAGCGTGTTCTGGAACACGGCAAGACTTTTCACCACCGGTTGCCAGAGGTGAAAGGCCCCGTCCATACCATACCCGGAGACCATCCCTCCCCGCGTGACGCCCCCCGCGACTGCGGGCGGCGTGCCCGCCGGGAACAGCAGCAGCGCCAGCGCGAGAGAGGTTAGAAGGATGAAAGCGCGGCGGTGTTGGGAACGGACCGTCCTCAGCATCTCAAGCCCCCTTTTCGCTCCGGCCGTCAACCCCCTGCGGAGGCGGCCTTCCTTCCTCCCTCGAAGGCCTTGCCTAACCGAGGCCGTCATCAAAGATGATACCCGCCGCCGGTGACTGCAAAGGGTCAGGAGGCAGGCCCTCGGCGTATTCCATTTTATCCCAAATCCCGTAGAGGTGGATCCCTTCTTGTCGAAGATTTTCGGAAGCGCAGGAAGATCAAGGGGTCAGGTCTTGAATCGTGATACCCCATAGGGTATCCGTACGAACCAGGTATCGGCATGCCCCGGCCCTGCCGAGACGCGGTCGGACCTGTGCCGTCTCCCCACGCAGGTTGAAATCAAGGTGCGGGCCCCGGCCCCTTTGGGTGAGACCTGAACCCGCGAGAGGGTTATGCCTCCGGAGTCGTGGTCGAGGAGGGATTGGTCGCATCACAATCGCCATTTCCGGAAGCACCGGGAAGAAGTTTACATGGGAGCCGTACCCTTTTCCGGGGGACATTATACCGGGGGCGCGGACCGCGGGTGAACGCGCCCGGGATCGGAGGAACCTGGATCAGGCCCTTTCGGGATTCGGGCTCTTTCCGGATGATCTCAATCCAGGCCCCTTCCGCATCCGGGGGCAGAGGCCGGGTCCTGACCTCTGAGGGGAGAGACCCGGCCTAAACCGCCTAGGTCATCGCCACAGCGGAGATGTCGTTGGTCTCAACCAGGTAGCAGGCAAGGCACGTCTCATTCCGTTTGGCGACGTTGGGAGTAACGCCTATTCTTCTTCACGGGAAAAGTCGACGTGTTCTCATCGACGTCTTGCAATCCTGTTCCCAATATCTTAACATTTCTGTTAAGAAATATGGAACAGGTTTAAGCACAGCGCCTGGCGGCCGAGCTGGGTGTTCACGTGACCCAGGTGGCGAGGGAATACTGGGAGGTCGTCATCCTGGACGCCCTGCTCGCCACGGAGCACGGTAAGCACCTGGTCTTCAGGGGTGGGACCGCGCTTCCGTCTGGCCTACGGCTCGCCCCGCTTCTCCGAGGGCCTGGATTTCGCCATGCCTGAGGACTCCCTGGCCGGAAAAGTCGAGGAACTGGCAGCTTACCTGGTCCGGCCGCACCGCCAGGCGGAGGTGTCCGACGCGGCTTCCAAAAGGTGGACCTATCTTGTGGAGATCTGGGAAAAGTTGCCACCCTGTCCCAGTTATACAAGGACAAGGCGGAGTGCGTGAGGGGGCGCACAGCGCCCAAAGACCTCTTCGACCTGTGGTTCATCTGCCAGAGATTGAGGATGCCCTACCGGGCACCGGGTATCTCCTTGGACAAGAAAATCCTGCGGCGGGACCTTCGCAGGTTCCTGCCTCAAAAATACTGGCCGGTCATCGAGGAGCTGGCGTGACTCACCGGCAGTTGTCGGTCGGCCGCCGAGAAGCCGGCGCGGGGCCATTGTGGATCGTGCGCGGGTCGACTGAGGCTTGATCGAGTCGTTTGTCGCTGCGGCGCGATATTCGCGGCAGCAGATGCCTGTTCAGGCCCGCAAGAGGCGGGCGCGTGTAGAGCGTAGCTAGTCGGGCGAGAACGGAGTGATAAGATGAGGGACATCGAGCTTCTGGAGAAGCTCAGGGCGACTGGTAAGGATTTCTTCACCGTGTCCGACCTGAAGAAGGTCACCGGGCTGGAGAGAGAAAGCCTCTACGTGGCTCTGAGCAGGCTTTCGGGCAAAGGAGTCCTGCGCCGCGCGGCACGGGGCGTCTACCTCCTTCCGGACACTTACCCTCCGGCGGAGAAGATCGCCACGCAGCTCTATTTCCCGTGCTACCTCTCCTTTGAAAGCGCCCTTTCCAGAGCGGGCGTGCTCGGCCTGGTCCCCTACGTCCTCACCTTCGCCACTCCCCGCAAGACCAGGAGGTTGCGCGTGCTGGAGCAGGTGGTGGAATACAGGCGCTTGCGTGAGGACCTGTTCTTCGGCTTCGAGCTGGCGGAGGGGTACTACCTGGCCCGGCCGGAAAAGGCCCTACTGGACGCCCTTTACCTCGCCGCGTACGGGAAGGGATCCCTCCCCGAGTCCGAGCTGGACCTCTCCCTTCTGGACCGCG
>NZ_JACVJJ010000117.1:0-13424 GCF_015711935.1 Candidatus Solincola tengchongensis | reverse complement strand
TTCGTTCATTTGTTAAATATTTTATATAAATTCTTATTTATATAATTCGTAACCGAATTTAATAAATAAAAATATCGATGTCAACTACTAAAGTCTTCTTCCGCAGTCGTACACAGGAAGCTGGGTGCTTTATCCTGATGAGACCTCGACACGGCATCTTATAGGATCCTTAAGAGTGCCGGAGGATGTCATTTACAAGAGGGCAGCGGCTCATTACCTCGAGAGCCTGCACGTGCTTAAATCCAGGCTTTCGATCCCTGCTCGACCTCTTTTGATGCGGCCCATGAGCCACCCCCCGTTTCCCAGCCCGGCTGTCATGCCGTCCCTTTACGCCGAGCACGGAGGGGTCGCTCCTTTCATCTCTTTAATCTGTTTCGTTCGACATTCTCTACGGCGCATTCCCGCGACATGCTCGTCATGAACATCGACATCCAGCCTGCCGCCATGAACGACCAACCGCAGACGTCCGAAAGATTGCTGATCCGTAGCCTTTGAACTCGGCCTTGAGGGACCTCTTTTCCTCGTTGTCGTCATGAACACAAGCATGTGGGCCACCCCACACGCGCCATCAATCCCGGTCTCAGTTGCTATGAATAGCCGACTCGGGTTTTCCTCCCATACCGATCCTTCAGGTACCAACGGGACGAGGGCGGGCGGTAAACCGTGCGCCTCGTGCCGCCTCACCGAACATACGGGACCAGCATTATCGGGGCATCGGAAGTGCGCGCCACATTGTGGCTTACGCTCCCCAGAAAAACCTCTTTGATAAAGCCGCGCCCCTGGCTTCCCATGACCACGAGTTGCACGTCCTCTTCCCGTATCGTTCGGATAATCTCGGTGAAAGGAGAGCCGTAAACGATCCTCTTCTCTATTTTCACGCCACTTCCGGAGCGCAGGATCTTCTCCATTGTATCGAGGCGATCGGTTACCAGTTCTTCCTCTAACCTGTGGCCGAGATGCTCTTTGTCCATGACGTGAAGGATGGTGACTCGCCGCGCGCCCTCTTTCGCCATCTTCTCCACGTAGGCAAAGGCATGGTCGGCGTTCTCCGAGAAATCCGTGGGAAAGAGGACGTGTCTGGTGAAAGCACAGCGTTCCACCGGCAGGCACCCGTTCCCGGGTTCGTTCTCCTCGTGGTGTTTCTTCCGTATGGGAATCACGAGTACCGGCCTTCTTGCGCTGTGGATAATGCCGTATGCCACGCCTCCCAGCAGCATATCGCCCACGAGAGAGTGGCCTTGGGACCCGACTACGATGAGGGAATAATCTTCCTCATCGGCGGTCCGCGTGACCTCGCTTTTCGCGGAACCGATTACCACCCTGGTCTCCACCGCGAACCCCTGCTTTTCCAGGATCTCCTTTTGCACGCCCATCGCCTTCTCGAAGGCATCGATGGAGTAGGAAAGAGCGGTCGCCATCGCCTCCTGCGCGCTCAGACACATCATCAGAAGACACTGCCCGGCCCCGTAAGCCCTCAAGCCGCCCAGACAGTTGACCACGGCATTGGATGCCGGGGAAAGATCGGTCGCGATCAGTAAACGGCTGAACATGGTGCTCCCCTCCGAAACTCAAATCGCCCGCTTTATAAGGTCAAACGCTCACGCCCTCCCTCGCGGCGCCTCTCGCTTCCATCCCTTTGACGGCTCTACCGCACGCCCATTGTGCCGCGACTATCCTCTAGAGTGATTCGTATCAGGCCGCCTCCCTATGCGCTTCCTCTTTTCCGGCGCTTCTGCGTGTCGCCTATCTATCCATCCTCTGGTCTTTTTAGCTATCCACACCAAGGAAAGCATGATGGGGACCTCCTCGAGTACCCCGACCACGGTGGCCAAGGCGGCCCCGGACTTCAGGCCGAAGAGGGATACGGCCACTGCCACCGCCAGCTCGAAGAAGTTGGAGGCGGCGACGTAGCCGGCCGGGGCAGCCACTTCGAAGTTGATCCTCCACAACCAGGCCCAACCGTAGCTGAAGGCGAAGATGAAGTAGGTCTGGATGGTCAGGGGGATTGCTATGAGAACTATGTGCACCGGGTTCTCCACGATGGTCTTGCCCTGGTAGATGAAGAGGATGATCAGGGTGAGGAGCAGGCTCACCACAGTCACATTGCTGAGCTTCTTCAAAAACACGTTCTCGAACCACTCGATCCCCTTACGCTTGATGAGTTGTCTGCGGGACACGTAGCCGAAGGTGAGTGGGATGACCACGAAGAGCACCACCGAGAGGATGACCGTGTCCCAGGGGATGCTGATGCCGGATACCCCCATGAGGAAGACGACGATGGGTGCGTAAGCGAAGAGGATGATGGCGTCGTTTATTGCCACCTGGATGAGGGTATAGGCGGGGTCGCCGTTGCTGAGGTAGCTCCACACGAAGACCATGGCCGTGCAAGGTGCCGCCCCCAGGAGGATGGCTCCCGCCACGTATTCCTTCGCCAACTCGTGAGGAATCCAGGCGCGGAAGATTACTAGTAAGAAGAGGCTGGCGAAGAGATACATGGTGAACGGCTTCACCAGCCAGTTGGAGACCGTGGTCACCACCACGCCCTTGGGCCTCTTCCCTGCCTGCAGGATGCTCGCGAAGTCGATCTTGAGCATCATGGGGTAGATCATCAGCCAGATGAGCACGGCGATGGGCAGGGAGACCTGGGCGTAGGTGGCTTTCTCCAGAGCCCTGGCGGTGGAGGGAATGTAGTAGCCGATGAGAGTACCGATGACTATGCATATCACCACCCAGATGGAAAGGTAGCGGTCGAATATGCTCATTTTTCTCATGTTGTCCTGGGCTGCCCCGCAAGCGTACTCGGTGGGCCGAAAAGCGGCGGCGACACCTTCGGGTTCGCGCACTGCGGTGACTTCGCCCTGCATTACCTTTCCCTCCATCACTTCCTCCTTGTGCACTGCAGTAGTGCTATTTCATTTAATTATTTACATATCTAAATATATGGATATATTATTAAGGGCGGCGATAAAAAGTCAAGGGTTATAATCATTTATATGAAAACCAAACATTCGAGCGAACAAATAGACACCGCTGTTAGCACGGGGGAAGAAGTTTGTATCCCCGGCACCAGATCGCGCTTTACAGAAATCGATGAAAGCGCCATTGCCGAAGCGGCGAAGATCCACAAAATCCTCTCGGATGAAACCCGGCTTAAAATACTCGCCTTCTTGAAGTACGGCGAGCTCTGCGTCTGCGACATCGTCGAGGCGTTGGGGAAACCGCAATCGACGGTCTCGCACCACCTCTTCCTCTTGCATACCGCAGGGCTCATAAAGGCGAGGAGAAAAGGCCGTTGGAACATGTACTCGCTCAACGACGACACTTTGACCCGCTACGAGGCCATCTTCAGGCTCATTCCATAGCCTTATCCGCATGTAACCGTCGCGGGTCACGACACGAAGGAGATACAGAAAGCGTGGGGAGATCTATGAGCAAGGGCAAGGACGGGCTGGCGGGTCGCGTGCTTGTGGCGGCCGGAATCGTTGACTACCAGGAAGGCGCCGTGGTCAGCCGAGAAATCGTGCGGGGGGAGAAGGGCTCGATCACCGTTTTACGTTCGACGAGGGGCAAGGGCTGAGCGAGCATACTGCTCCTTTTGTCGCCACGGTTTTCTTGCTGGACGGCGAGGCGGAGGTGGTAATCGGCGGGGAACCCCTTATCCTGAAGAGCGGAGACATGGTAATCATGCCCGCCAATGTGTCCCATTCGCTGCATGCCATCGAACGTTTCAAGATGTTGCTCATCATGATTCGGGAATAAGCCCCTTCTGAGGCTCTGGCACTGCCCTAACCACCAGGACCGGGACCTCGCTGTGGTTGACCACGCCCTCCGCCACCCCGCCGATCAATCTGTCCGAAAAGCGGCGGTGCCCCAGTGCCCCCACCACGATGAGGGAGGCGCCGATCTCCCCCGCCACTCTCACGATAGTCGAGACGGGGCTACCCTCCTCTAGGCGGGTTTCAACCCTATGGCAACGCGCCTCTAGGCAGGAGGCGAGCTCGCGCAGCTTCTCCATCCTGCGCTCGACCCTATCCTCCTCGGCCATCGTCTCCAGGGCACCCGCCCATTCGTCGCCCTCCTCTTGCACGTGCAGGAGGGTTATGTCGTCGCAACATGAAGCAATCATCTCCTCCAGCATAGGGCGGACGCTCTCCGCGTAGGCGGAGAAATCGGTGGTGACGAGCACCTTCTCGAAGAGCGACTCGCGGACATCCTCACATGCATATCCCTGGTCTTTTTCATGTATTCTGCACTTGTGCACCAGAACCGGCCTGTCGGCCAGCCTGAGCACCTTGTTGCTGACGCTCCCGGTGATCAGGCGCTCAAAGAACCCCGCCCCGTGTCCCCCCAGGTAGACGAGAGAGGCGTTTTCATCTGCCGCCACGCGCAGGATTTCCTTCGCAGGGGGTCCGACCTCGATCTTTTGGATGACCTTCAAGCCCTCTACCTCTACGGAACGGACCAATCGTTCGAGTTCTTCATGGGCATAGCTCTTCAACATGTCCTCGGCCATGCCGGCATGCTTGGCATCGACCACGTAGAGCAGGATCAACTCTTTCATCCCCGCCTGGGTCAGCTTTTCAACGCTGCCCAGCAGCCTCTCCGTGTAGGGGGAGAAATCCACCGCGAAGAGCACCTTCTCGAACATGATTCCTCCTGAACGATCCGACCAACTGCCGTACTGCCCAACAAGTCCCCCGCCGCCGGAGACCACGTGCTCCGGCGCACGGTTTCCGCCTCTTCCGAAGGCATTTTTCAATTCTCGCCGCGCTCGAGCAGCGCCCTGTAGACGTTCTTGCCCCTCACGCGGGGCATAGCCTTTTCCCGCAGGGATTCCAGGGAATCAACGATATCTTCAAGATACCTTGCCGGGAAACCGAGCACGCATTCACCCTCCGCCAGATCGGTGGCCTCGCGGCAACCGTAGCAGCCTATGGACATGTTCATGCGCTGCTGAACAAAGGGGGTTATGGTCACATCCACGCAGGTGGCCTGGAGCACCGCGGTGTCGAAATGCAGCCTTCCCCCTGTCTTGAACACGTGGGCCAGCGCGATCCACATCAGGTGCTCGGCCATGGACTCGACCACCACCACGTCGATCTCGTCTTCCGCCTCCTCCAAAGGGCATAAGGACACCATCTTGTACCTGCCCATCTCCAGGCGCTGCATGGTGGAGAAGGTATGCTGCACCGCCTCGGTGTTGCCAAATATCCCCATCGCCGTCGGCATCTCCCCGCTGATAAGCCGGGGCGGGGGATCATCGAATCCCAGGGCCCATGCGGCAGCCGGGCACGCGATGTTCCCGGGGCTCAGCAGCACGCGCCTGCCCCTCCTCGCTTCCATGAGCACCTGGCAGTAGCGCCGTTTATCAGGCAGGTCGTATCCAGGCAGGCGGGTGAATTCCTCGTGGAACCTCACCGCCACCAGACTGGTGGGCATCCCCAGTATCTCCTCCATCAAAGCTGCTCTTTGCGTCAATTCAGACATCCTCCTGCCTCCGATCCACTTACTTTCGGATCATGCTCGATCCTACACACCTGCTTAAGACCGTCTTTCGTGCGCCTCTAAGGATTTTTGCCTCCTCCAGGACGACCGATATCCGTTACGAACCTCCCTGTGCGGGCGTCATGTCACGTCTGGGCTCCGCCAAGGGCCTCATCCGGTGCCTTGTAACCCTCTTTGAAAAAGACCCTCCCTATGACCTCGCTCAAAACAACCACCACCAGCAGCGTGGCCAGATAACGAACGAGCGTGAACTTCCAGCCCAGGAACTGGAGCTCCATTAATTCCGCGGGGAGCTTAATGCACGCCCACGCCGAGAGGAAGATGATCATGTTCGCGACCTTGGCGCCTTTTTTCAGCAGCATCAGTGTCAGCGGGAAGGCCACGTAGAGTGGACCCATGGGGATGCTCCCAAGGATGAAAGAAAGGGCGACCCCTTTGACCCCGGATCCCTCACCCAGAAAGCGGATGATGAACTCTCTTTCCACCCATACGCTCACCAGGCCCATGATGATGAACACCGCGGGAAGGATCATGGCCATCTCCTTGAAATATTCCCAGGCGACGTGTCGGGCCTGAGCGCCCTTTTCAGGAAGCGCGATGACCATGACCGTGAAGAGAGACGCGATGAGGAAGAGGGCGGCATAATCCCACCGTATTCGCTCCCGAAGGCTCTGCCATTTCCCCTCGGCCCTGGCGTCGTCGTTTTTTCTCATCTTACGATCACCCCAACAACCACCGCGATGGCCACGGCGGCGATGAAGCTCAAAGCGTTCCTGGCGATGGCGAATCTCTTTCCCAGTTGCTTTATCTCCAGAGGCAAGAAAACGAACCCGACCATAGTCAAGGTGGTGATGAAGGCCGCAGTGGCCATGACCCCGGCTCCCATGTCCAGAATGGACCTCGCCAACGGGAAGGCGATGATGACCGGGATAAAGAGTACCGCTCCCAGGAACGAGGCGATAGCCACACCCTGCGCGCCGCTGTTCTTTCCGATCGCCTGCGCGATTACCTTGGGTGGGACGAAGCCCACTATCAGGCCCACCACCAGGATGATGGCCAAGACGCTGGGCAGAAACCTCACAAAGCCTTTATGAGCCACGCGAAGAGCGGCTAACGTTTTCCTCCGATCCTTGACCACGCTCAACAGCAGCAGCACGCCGGTCAGCACGAGAATGACGATGGTGGTTATATCCGTGCCACTCCCCCCTTTTCCCCGTCAAGCGACCTTGTCACAGCGCGTCCTCCAAAAAATTGACGCAGGCGTCCTCAGGCGCGAAAAGGCCGGCGGCCACTTCCACCGCTTTAAGGGTCGCCGCGGGCACGATACAAGAGTTGCGGCAGCAGTGCTCCGATGCCGCACGGTATACCGCCGTGTCCCGCATGGGCAAGGTCATCTCGCTGCCGGGGTTGACATCCCTGAGCTCCTCCGCCAGCTCGGCGATATGCTCGCAGGGGGTCTCGAACTGTAGTGCCACAGTCGTCTGGCCGCTCTTGCGCGCCGTTATAACCGTCTCCTTCCCGCACTGCCCACCCTTCACGAATACTATGGCCATCCTCTCTGCCTCTCCTCACTCCGGGGCCGTGCCGGCACACAAAAAGGACTTCGCACCGCGTCATTATCGCCAGGACCGTTCGGAACGACTGCGGCCCCCTCTGGTGTAAGATGTGCTTATATTCTGGAGCCATACTAATGCCGAGGGTCTGTTCCTGAAGCTTCAAACGCTCGTCCTCACGCCAGGCCCCTCTCGGCCAAGGCCTTTTCGATGCGACGCTTGACGTCCGCTTTTATCCTGTCTTTTTCCGCCTCGTCGTACTCGAGCACGGGGGCTTTCTTCACCCCGTAGTCCTCCACCATCTCCACCCGGATGTCCGGTTTACGGCCCGTATGTTCCTCCACGATCTTGGAGCAGCACATCACCGGGCAGCCCTCGATGATGACGAAGAGCTCCGCCCCCGCTATCTTGTTCAACCCCGTATCCTTATCGATGGCCACCGCCGGAAGGCAGACCAAATGGTATTCCTCATTTTCTTTCGCCAGTTCAGTGGCCACCGCCCCGGCGAGCTGCCCTGTGTTGGCGGCACCGTAACAGGTCGCTATCACTACCTCGAGCTCTCCCATCATCTCCTCCTGTTCTCCAGAGCTTTGAGCGGCGAAGACTCGCATGTGCTCTTTTCTAACCTCAATCCGGCCTAGTCGTTTCCGGCACAGGCTAGAATGCTTCCGAGGTTTTGGCTGGAGGCGTTTCGCTCGCTCTCTTGCCGCAGGCGCATCTTGAACCCGACTACAATGGTCGAAGGTGTCTGTGCATCACGCAAGAAAGGGTGCTCCTGAGTACTCCCCCTCTTCATCTCACGCCGGAAACCCGCTCCGCTGTATAACGGCCATGCATGAATCCCCCACCGCTCGATTCATGATCTCCGCTCCCGGGCGGCCACGCGTTTACGTTCCGCCCACGCTCTCCATGCAATCCCCGGCCTACCCGGCAAACATACCAAAGACGTATCCCGTGCCCATGGCGAAGAGGCACACGAGGGCGATGTAGGCCAAGGCCTTCTTGGGGCCCAAAATCCGGATTAGGACGATCATGCTGGGCAGGGAGAGCGCCGGACCGGCCAGCATGAGGGCCAGGGCCGGCCCCTTGCCCATCCCCAAGTCCAACAAACCGCGCACTATGGGCACCTCGGTGAGGGTGGCGAAGTACATGAGGGCTCCGGAGACGGAGGCGATGGCGTTCCCGCCCACCGTATTGCCGCCGACGTAACGGGAGATGACCTCGGGAGGTATGAGCTCCTTGACCACTCCCACCAGAAAGACCCCGATGAGCAGTATCGGGAGGATCATCTTTACCATTCGCCAGGTCTCCAGGAACCAGGTCCTTATCTCCTCGCGGGTGAACCATCTCCTCACCAGGTAGATGAGCAACGCCAGGAGCAGCACCTCCCCCGCGTACTTGTAGATGGAGGGCACCTTGGCCGTGCCGTAGACCAGGATGGCGATGAGCACCCCGAAGAAAGCGAGGTTCTGGTGTCCGGGACGCACGCGGCTACCGTCGTCGTACGCGAAGACCCCCGCGGCCTCCGCCTCCTGCGCCCGCCGCTCCTCCTCCTTGTGGAAGATGCCCGCCATGATCAGCCCGATGGCGAAGGCGAAGCCCACTGCCCCTATGATGCGCGCCGCCCCCAGGTCGTAACCGAGTAGGTGGATGGAATAGGTCATGGCCAAGATGTTGATTGCCGGCGAGGAATATAGGAAGGCCACCGCCGGTCCCAACCCGGCCCCCTTTTCCCTTATCCCCGTGAAAAGGGGCAGAACGGTACAGGAGCACACGGCCAGGATGGCCCCGGACACGGAGGCCACGGAGTACGCCAGGATCTTGTTGGTCCTGGGGCCGAAATACTTCATCACCGCCGCAGTGTTCAGGAAGGCGGCGATGGCCCCAGCTATGAAGAAGGCGGGCACCAGGCAGAAGAGGGTGTGCTGGGCCACGTACTCGTAGAGGGTCTTGAGGCCCTCCATCATCAATCCGCCAAAGGTCATGTACGATCGCTTCCTTTCCTGAAATTCCTATGTGATCTCAAAGCTCGAGTTATGATCTCACGGCTTGAGCCAGCTCTCTATCTCCTTTTTGGAGGGGATCTTACCCTTGGAGACCACCTTCCCGTCGATGACCACGCCCGGTGTGGTGAGGACGTTGTACTTCATGATCTCCGCCATGTCGGTCACTTCCTCCACCACGGCATCCAGGCCCAGCTCGGACACCACTTCCTTGATGGCCTCCTTGGTGGCGATGCACTTCTTGCACCCGGGCCCCAGAACTTTGATCTCCATCCCTCTCACCTCCGTTCTTCCGCTCCACTCTGTCCGCCTCGCAAGCTTTGTCCTCCAATCCCAAAGGGTGCGGCTGCCCGCCTCAAAGGGGCTTTACCTAGGCCCAATCTCCACAAGTCGCCGGTCACCCCTCCCTCAGAGGCCCAATTCCCTCAATTTTTCCAGCTTGTCCTCCATTCCCGCCTCCATAAGAGGTGGGCAGTCCTCCACGCACCTCTCGCCCTCCACGAGCTGAGCGGCGAAGGCCATGCAGGAGGGCACACCGCACTTCCCGCAGTTGGTGCGGGGGAGGAAACGCAGCACGTCCAGAAGCCGGGGAGGTACCCGCGTGGTGTGGTCGGGTTCTATCTCCTCTCGGCGCTCCCAGATGTCGTTCAGCCACTGGATGACCTTTTCCGCCGTCCTCTCTGCATGGGCACGGTCCTTCAAATTGTTGATGCTGACCATGTTCTCCCGCAGCGCGTACTTGTGAGCTCCCTCCCTCCACACGATGGTGGGCACCTTGGGGTCGTAGAAGGCGTTCTTCACCTCCACGTTGACGTAGGGCATGATCGGCCCCAGGTCGGCATCCGTCTTCAGCCGAGCTACCCAGATCGGCGACCCCGGGTCGCACGGCGGTGAGAACATCTCCAATTCGTAGTGGTTTATGAGCATGGATACCTTCCTCCATTCCTAAAGTACCCGCTTGCGCTCCCGGCTCACTCCTCCCTCTTGATCCTCCCGGTCACTACCTCTCCCTGGTTGGGTCGGTAGGACTCTTCGAACACCGGCACGCAGTGCGGGAGCTCGGCCTCCTTTACCTTCTTCTCCAGCACCTCCCGGATGAACCTCAAGGCCTCTTCCCGGTCGTCGTCCGCCAGGATGCGCTTGAGCCAGATCAGCTCCTCCTCGCCCAGGGAAACGGCTATCCTCCTCATCCTCTGCTCCTTTCCGCCGATTTCGTCCTCTTGGGCCCTTCCGAAGCTCGCGTCCTGACTCGACCCGGCCCGCCCATCTCTCCTCGGGTCAGCAGAGAAGCCCCGAAGCAGGACCTTTCGACACCTGGCCGGTCCTCGAGACCACCGCCGAGAAAACGACGCATCATGTCCAAGATGCCTTCCAGCCTTTCGGCGACCACGGCATAATAGGACGATGTCCCCGCCCTCCTGGACTCCAGGAAGCCGGCCTCCCTCAGGACGTTAAGGTGATGGGATGCCAGTTGTTGGGAGATGTTCAGCTCCCTCTCCACCTCGCAAACGCATCTCTCACCCCGCAATAGCAGGCACAGGATGCGCAAACGGTTGGGGTCGGACAGGATCTTCAAGCCATCCGCAAGCTCCACTATACCGGGATCTACGACGCACCTCAGCGTTTGCTTTTCGGCCATCTCTCCAACCTTTCACAAAACTACTTTTTTACTAATCACCATTTGTATTATATACGCCGCCTGCTCCCTGTCAACGACCTTCCTCACCCGCGAACGAGGGGCCGCCGACTCGAGCCTGGCCGGAGGATGCCCAACGCTCGAGTATCTCAAGGGGGACACGCGCGAAGAATCCGGGGGCGACCCGCCGTCATGACTGCCCGTAGGAACCGTGAGACGGTCTCTCCTCCCGTCTGCGGAGTCCTCATCGTAATTAATCCTTGTTACGGGTTAAAAACACCATGATCTCCATCGAAGCCGCTCGGGGCACCGAGGCCTGAAGTGCGTCGAGATGGAGGTAAGCGGCGAGGCGCAGAGGGCCGTCGACGCTCCGGCGGAGCCCCCCGGCTATAACCGCAATGCACTTCAGATTACCGCAGGGGCGTTCTCCGCCCCGAACGAGGCCCCCACCGCAGGACGAAGCCAACCGCTTTCTCCGGCAACGCACGGCGATATAAAGGCATTGGAGAGGTCGTCGCGGAACCCTCGACGCAGGCATATTATAGGAAAACCCGAGGTCGAGCCGTCCGGGATGACCATGATGACCGCCCGGCGAACGACGCCTGCCTCCTCCGCGTGGGGCTCATGCCCGGAATCCCTCCGGAAGAAGTAGCCGGGTTTCTCGGGAAGCATCGGGAGGCATTCAGGGCCCGGCTGTCCCCTTAACGCCTGCAGCTGCCGGACTTGAACCAGGGAGTCGTATGATAACCTTCTTTCGCCCCGGGGTGGAAAAAGATGCTCTGGGTGCCCTACCCTGCAGAGGCGCTCAATCTTAACGTCCGGGTGGTCGTTAAAAGAAGTGGTTACGCTTACGCGCTTCCTCAATTCGGGCACTAAGTGATACCCCGTACCTCCACTCGCATGGGTTAAAATTGTGGTACGCTTACGCGCTTCCTCAATGGCCGACGCCGGAGTGGCCAAAATCATTGCCTATTTTCTAGTGTCCTATTTATCTTATATATTAGCTTGCACGCGACATGCTCGAGCTAGCGATAAGGGGAGATCTTCGTGAGAACGATGTCCTCGATCCTGGACGAGGACGTGCTTATCCGGATAAAGCGCGTCGTCACCGGCCGGCACGGCGACGATGCCTCGGCCTTCGTCAACAAGGCCCTCAAGTCGTGCGCGAAGGAGGCGGAGCGCAAGACGGGCCTGCAGAGGGCTTTCGACGCGGGGGCCCGCGAGTACAGATCTGCGCTCCACGCCGGGCCGCATCTGGTCATGTAGAGGAGGCTTGCGGGACACATGGGCGAGAAGAAAGTGCTCTTCGTCTGCGGGGAGAACGCGGCCCGCAGCCAGATGGCCGAGGCCTTCTTCAACAGCCTGGCCCGGGAATGGAGGGCGGAGAGCGCGGGAACCTTCCCGGCGGAAAAGGTGAACCCGCTTGCCGTACGGGCCATGGGGGAGGTCGGCCTGGACATCTCCGCCGCCGCCCCTAAGGTCCTGGAGCTGGGCAGGCTGGGCGAATTCGACCGCATCATCTCCTTCGGCTGCATCGCCAAAGCCGCTTTCCCGGCGCGGGACCGCCTGGAGGAATGGCCTCTGCCGGATCCCGGGAAGGGCGATCTGGAACTCATGCGCCGGGTGCGGGACGAGATAAGGAATCTGGTCGCCTCCCTTGTCGAGGAACTTGAGGGCGGCGGCTGAGCCACCCCGTCCCGCAGCAAAAGACGGCGTCGCGCAAGCGTCGGGCGGGGCTCTCACGCAAACCCCCCTCCCACGCATGCGCGGACGAAAAGCAAGGCCCCCGGCTCTCGCCGGGGGTCCCCACAACGGCGGTCCGCCCGATCAGTCCGTACCGTTCAGGTTCTCCTCCACGAAGTCGATAAGTGGGCCTATGACTTCGTTGGGTCGCCGGGAAGGCGCGTTGGCACAAGCGGTGAGGACATCCATGTGGTTGTAACCCTTGATGAGCTTCCTCTCCCCGGGAATGGGGAAGAACATGAAGGTGCCGCCGCTGAGCACCCCCTGTTCGGCGATGAACTCGATCTTCGGAAGCTCTCCCACCCGGTCCCCGTGCAGGAAATTGATGCCGTAATCCCTGGCGAAGGGGAAGAGGGCGGCGACGATGTCCGCCACCTGGCGGGTGGAGAAATACCACTCCGTGAGGTTCAAGGGCCCCTTGAAGATGACCCTGGCTACGTCATGGATGTCGCTGACCTCGTTCTCCGCCGTCGTGTAAGTCGTCTTTCCTTCCATATCCTGGTAATTAGGATCGGCGGCGTCGCCCACCTCGTCGAAGTTCACCCAGTGATAGAGAGGTCCCTGCCTGAGGTGCAGGGCATCCGGCCCGGCATCGTTGGCGATGTAATAGGGCCCCATGCCAAGCATGCCCCCCACCAGCTCCCCGATGATGGGGATGCCCTGGATGAGCTCCGAGGCGGGGAATTCCTTCTTCACCACCGTGCCCCCGCCGAGGAACCCCATACTGTTCTGGATCATACCCACAGGGGCGAAAGAATCGTCGAAGACCACGCCCAGCATGGCCTCGTTGGTGTAACGGAAGTCGGTTATCTGCGGAACGCCGTCCATGAAGGTCTGGAGGTCCCTGGAGTGCATGAAGCGCAGGAGCATCTGGGCCTGACCGGAGAAGGGCACCTCGCGCATGACGGCGCATTCCTCCTCCGGGGCATAATAGGCCATCATCCCCACCGCCTCCAGCAGGGCCATGGATTCGGCATCGATCAA
>NZ_JACVJJ010000116.1:0-18496 GCF_015711935.1 Candidatus Solincola tengchongensis | reverse complement strand
CCCCCGGCCCGTCGATGTATCCCGGCGTGGTGATGAAGTCCACACGCTCCGCCAGCCGCCGCTTGTCGTGCAGGGCGATTATGAGCACCCGCTTGGCCAGCAGCCCTATGGGGTTGGCCCCGCCGCTTCCCGGCAGCCGGCTCTTGGGGTTGTGGTAGTCCCCTATGACCGTGGTGTTGATGTTCCCGTATTTGTCCACCTGGCTACCGGAGAGGAAGCCCACGTCCACCTTCCCCCCCTGGAGGAACATCCCCATGACGTCGATGAGGGAGCCGATGAAGGCCGCGCCCGGGTTGAGGCAGGGGTCCCCCACGGAGAGGGCGGGGCGCTTGGGCTGGGCGTCGTACACTCCCGATTCCTGCATCATGCGGGCGTTGGGGGCGTGGGTGTACTTGGCGATGTTGGCGGCTACGCTGGGGAAGCCGGTGCCCACGATGACCAGGTCCCCGTCGCGTATCTCCCTCGCCCCGCAGCAGGCCATCAGCTCGGGCTTGATGTAGTCGAGCTCGGCGGCGCTCATCGTCTCACCTCCCGCGGCCTCAGTAGGCGTAGCTCACCGGGTAGCTGTAGTCGAAGTCCGCCCACAGCCCCCGGAACTGGGCGTATCCGAACTTCTCGATGTAGTGCTGGATGTAAGCGGTGCGGTCCGCCACCCCGTAGACCCACTCCTCGAGGAAGGTCCGGAAGCCCTCCTCGGTGTTGGAGGCCTGCTGGTATAGGCTCCCGAACATGAAGTCCACGTCGTAGAAGCCCGGGGTGTAGCCGGGATGGGCCCCGAAGGGCTCCTCCACCACGGCCACCACCCGGAAGTCGGGGACGATGGTCCGCGAGGGGTCCTTGCCGATGACCTCGCGGGAGACGATCCTCTCGCAGGTGACGATGACCTTCTCCGCCGCGTTGGCCCCCCACTTGCAGTCGCCCTCGATGCCCCACACCTGGGCGTTGCCGTTCTCGTCCGCCTGCTGCACGTGGATGATGGCCACGTCCGGCTTCAGGGCCGGCACCACCAGGGTGGGGGTGCCGTCGAAGGGGTTCTCGATGATCTTGTACTTGCTCTCCCCCATGAAGGACTTGACGTTGAGGAGGTCCGAGCCCACCATGTCCTTCACCGGGATGAAGGGCATGCCCAGGGCGCCGGCCATGAGCATCATGGGCAGGGATAGGTTAGTATATTCTTCCAATTCGATCTTGTGGGGTATGCCCTTCTCCAGGGACCGCCGGAAGCACCTCCCCAGGCCGTAGACCCCCAAAGAGAGGAAGGTGGCGATGAAGCGCTTAACCAGCCCCGCGCCTATGAGCATGTCGAAGTCGTCGGCGGCGTTGCTGCGGGTGATGGTCAGGTCCTTCTTGCCCTGGCGGATTATCTCGTGGATGGCGGCGAAGGGCGTGCGGCAGATGTAGCCGCCGATGAACAGGAAGTCCCCGTCGTGGACGAACCGCTCGATGGCCTCCTTCATGGTCATTACCTTGCTCATCCCCCACCTCCTCCGCTTCCCGTCGCTTGGCTCGCCTCCCCGGCCTCAAAGCCGGTACTCGTAGCGTCCGATTATCTCCTCCTGGGCGGTGTCGCTCAGGTTGACGAAGACCACGGAGTATCCGCTGATGCGCACCACCAGGTCCCGGTACTTGTCCGGCTCGGCCTGGGCCTTCCGAAGCGTCTCCGTGTCCACGGTGTTGAACTGCACCTGCAGACCGCCCCTCTCGAAGTAGCCGCGCACCAGGTCCAGGAGCTTCTCGGGCTCCGTGCGGCTGCCCGGGAAGCGCATGTTCAGGTTGGCCCCGTTGTAAAGGCGCTGCAGGGGCAGCTTGGTCACGGAGTTCATCACCGCCGTGGGTCCCGCCGTGGCGCACCCGTTGGAGGGGGTCAGGCCGTTCCCCAGCGGGTCCCCGGCGAAGCGCCCGTCGGGGGTGGCCCCGGTGAAGGACCCCATGGCCAGGTGGAACCCCACGGAGAAGACCCCCGGCCAGAAGGCCCCGCCGCGGTAGTTGGTATATCCTTTCAGAAGGTCGCAGAAGAGGTTCAGCACCCGCGCGGCCATGGCGTCCGGCTCGTCGAGGTCGTTCCCGTACTTGGGCACCTTGAGGAGCAGGTACTTGCGCTGCTCCTCGGCGTCCATCCAGTCCGTGGCCAGCCACTCCGAGAGCTCCCTGAGGGAGGACCTCCCCTCCTCGAAGACGGCCTTCTTCACCGCGTACAGGCTGTCCGCGGTGTTGGAGAAGCCCATGAGCTGTACCCCGGTGGAGTTGTAAACCGCCCCTCCTCGGGTGAGGTCCATCCCCTTCTCCAGGGGGCCCCTTATCATGGCCGAGGCGAACGGCGAGGGTAGCATCTCCCCGATGGCCGTGTCCAGGGCCCACATGCCCTTGACCATCTGTCCCAGAAAGTGGGACATCTGGGCCCGGAAGGCCTCCCATACCTGTTCGAAGTCGGTGAAGCCCGAGGGGTCCCCGGTCTCGATGCCCGACTTGAGCCCGAAGATGTTGTCCACCCCGTTGGAGAGGGCGAACTCCACGCACTTCGCGCCGTTGAACTGCACGGCGAAGGTGGACCCGAAGGTCTTCCCCTGCGCGTTGGGCTCCACGCACCCCACCAGGGCGTAATCCCGGGCGTCCTCCGGGGAGTGCCCGGCTCGGGTGAGCATGGGCACCACGGCGTCGTCGTTGAAGAGGTGCAGGGGCACCCCGTCGCGGGCGTAGCGCACGGCGCGCAGGAAGAAGTCCCGGGGCGTCTTGGAGCTCAGCCGCAGGCTGACGTTGGGCTGCACGGTGCGCACGTCGGCGAAGGCGTCCAGTGCGATGTAGCTGAGCTCGTTCGTGGCGTCCTCTCCGTCCGCGCCGACGCCCCCGATGGTCAGGTTCTGGGTGGTCTTCCCCTCCGGGCACTCCCCTCCCGGGATGAAGACCTCCTCCAGCACGTTCCATATCTCGCAGGTCTTGAGGTAGAGGAGGGAGAGTAGCTCGCGCGCCCTCTCCGGGGTTATCCGCCCTTCCTCCAGGTCCCTACGGTAGTAGGGATAGAGGTACTGGTCGATGCGGCCCAGGGAGATGGAGTTGCCGCCGCTCTCGATCTGGGCGATGAGGTGGGCGAAGTAGACGCTCTGCACCGCCTCGTGGAAGGTCTCCGCCGGGTGTTCGGGCACACGCTCGCAGACGCGGGCTATCTCCCTCAGTTCCTCGGCCCGGGCCGGGTCCCTCTCCTCCTCCGCCAGGAGGCGGGCCAGGTCGGCGTGACGGCGGGCGAAGGCCACAGCCGCCTGGAGCGAGCGGATCACCGCCTCGTAGAAGAGCCCCTTCTCTCCCTTCCTCTCCTCCTCCGGGAGCTCCTCCAGGCGCCTGCGCGCCTCGGCGGCGATGCCTCCCATCCCCAAGCGGAGGAGGGTGGGGTGGTCCATGGTGAAGTGCCCGATGCCATAGGTTATCTCCAGCATGATGGTGAAGATGTACTTGTCCATGTCCTCGGCCACGTCCGGGGGCACCAGGGACATGAAGCGCTCCTCCACCGTCCTCCCCCGCCAGAAGGGGAGGATGTCCTCCAGGAGCTCGCGCTTCTCCTCGGGAGTGATCAGGGCCCGCTGCAGCAGGCGCCGGTCGAAGTTCTCCACGTCGCCCTCCAGCCACCGGGTCTTGTTCTCCGGGAAGAGCGGGGCCCCCTTGAGCTTGGAGGTACGGCAGCCCACCACGAGTTCGCCCTCCCGGATGTTTATGGTAATATTTGCCAGTATATGCTCCAGGGCCTTGCTCATGCGGGAGAGCGGGTGCTCCTCCCAGTGCTCCCGCATGGCCTGGGTTATATAGCGCGCCCTCTCCACGCAGACCTCCTGGGGGGCCTGCACAATCCTCTCCCGTAGCCTCCTCACCCTCTCCGTGGGAGGCGACGTCACCCTCACGTCTCCTGCTCCCATCTTCCTCCCTCCTCGCCGACAGGTTCAGGATCAGAACCCGTTCATGTGTGTGGTTCCCCTAACCCCTTCCCGCTTGATTCTCCCCTCGCCTCGCCATCCGGACCGGCCTCTTCGGAGAGCGCCGCTTTCACCTGACCTCCATCCCCGCGAGGCTCGGCAGGGGGCAACCCGCAGGAATCGTCATCTTTCCGACTCATTCCCGCACGAGCTCTTTTCGCCTGGCCGATTGCTCCCCTTGCGTCGCTTCACGCCCCAGGCCTTTCTTTTCATGAGGTCGACCCGGTTGGCGACCTGGCTGGCGCCGCGGACCTTCGCCCGAAGCCTCACCTTTCCGACCCCTTCCTGTCCGAACCCCCCATCTACAGCCTTCTCCGGATTCCCGACACTCCTTCGCCTCAGACCTTTATCCTCATGAAGTTGACCAGGATGGCGTCCCGGACCCTCGTGGGAAGCCGCGCTTCTTTTCTCCTTTCCAAGCGCACCTCTCCAGCCGGATTCTCCTCCGTCTCACACCCGCCCATCAGACCTTTATCCTCATGAAGTTGACCAGGATGGCGTCCCGGACCCTCGTGGGAAGCCATTTGTTTATGGTGATGAAGAAGGAATCCCGGAAGGAGAACCGGGTGAACAGGGGCGGCTTCTCCGCCTCCAGGACCTTCACCACCATCTCCGCCGCCCTAACCGGGTCCGGCGCCGTCTTGATCAGCTCGTTGTCCCGGTCGATGAAACGCTTCACCCGCTCCCGGTAAGGGGAACCTTCGGGCGGCAGTTTGTGTATCTTGGCCGCGAATCCCGTGGACACCTGGGCGGGCTCGATGATGGCCGTGCGGATACCGAAGGGTTCCACCTCATAGCGGAAGGCCAGGATGAGCCCCTCCAGGGCGAACTTGCTGGCCGTGTACACGGACTCGAAGGGGAAGGGTATCTGCCCCACCAGGGAGGACATGGCCACCAGCTTTCCCTCGCCCCTCTCCCGCATGGAAGGGATGAAGGCCTGGAAGACGGCCGCCGCCCCGATGACGTTCACCTCCAGGCACTTCAGGGCCGCCTCCAGGTCTATCTCCTCGAAGGGCCCGAAGAAACCGATGCCCACGTTGGAGAGGACCACGTCCACTTTACCATATCTTTCCAGAACAACGTCTCTGAAGGCTCTTATCCCCGGGCGGTCGGTGATGTCCATGGTCACCAGATGGTGCCGCTCGGGGTGGCGCATCTCCCCCTTCAGGGACTCCAGCCCCTCCCCGTCCACGTCGAACCCGGCCACCGCATGACCCTTCCCGTCCAGTATCCTGGCCACCTCGCGGCCCATCCCCTGGGCAGGCCCGGTTATGACCACCACGCGTTCCATCAGATCCCCCCCTTCCTGCCGCCGCTTCTTCCCCTAGCGGGCCAACTTCTCCGCCTCCAACTCATGCGCTGTTCCGTTCCCTCCAGCGCCTCGCGTGATACGCACGAGCTCAGAGACCTCCGACAGCCGGTTCCCGCCGCTGTGTTTTGGAAGCCCTTACCATCTTCCCCGCCCCTCGCAAACCGGTCGCGCCCTCGAACGCGCTTCGCCGCTCATCGCCCGCCAGCCCCTCAGGATGATATCCTCAGCCTTAGGGAAGGCCTCCTTGCCACATCAAGTTTCAGCCCCCTTCGTATTTCCCGGGGCCCGGCTCCTCCTTCCACTTGCCACTCTCGTACCATTCCTTCATCTGCCGCATGGACTCCCGGAAATCGGGGTAGATGAAGCGGTATCCGGTAGCCTTGATTTTGGAGTTGTCCACGATGTAGTCGTCGTACAGGAAGCGAACGGCGTCATACTCCAGATCGGGTATGACCCCTTTGCGCGCCGCCCGCCATCCTTCCAGCCTGGCCGATGCCTTGACCAACCACAGCGGGAGATGCAGCCTTGGCGGCCTGGTCCCGAAGGCTTCCGCCGCCAGGAGCAGGGCCTCCTCCACCGTGGGATGGGTGTCCTCGGCGATGTTGTAGACCTGCCCGAAGCACTCCTCCCGCAGGGAGAGGTGGTAGGCGGCGGCGGCCACGTCCTCCGCCCGCACATTGGAAAGAAGCTGCCTGCCGCTTCCCGGGATGGCCATGATGGAGCTCGGCCGCGAGAAGACCTTTCCCGCCCCGTCGTTACAGCGGGGTCCGTAGACGGTGCATGGACGGATGATGATCGCCGGCAGCCCTTCCTCCATGCGCCTGAAGACCACGTCCTCGCCGTCACGCTTGCTGCGCCCGTAATCGTCGACGGGCTGACGGGGACTTTCCTCGGTGAAGGGGATCCCCTTGTAGGCCCCGTACACGTCGGTGGAAGCGACGTGCACGAAGACCTTGACCCCCTTCTCCAGGGCCAGCCGGGTGATGCGCTCCACCCCGAGCACGTTGATGGGGTAGAGCTTCTCGTAAGGTGTTGAGAAGTTGCACACCGCCCCGAAGTGGAAGACTCGGTCCACGTCCCCCTCGAAGAGGGGAGGCAAGGTCTCCTCGCTGGTGAGGTCGGCGCCCACGTATTCCACCCCCAGGCGGTCGAAGAAAGTGGTGTCCCGGCGCGGCCGCGCCGTGGCCCGCACCCTGACCCCCTGCGAGACCAGGTACTCCACCATGTGACTGCCCATAAAACCGGCGGCGCCGGTCACCAGGGTGATGCCGGAATATTCCATCGCTCCCTCCCCATCCGCGGTCCTTTCGTCCTGGAATGCCCGACCAGCCTGCGTACGAACGGTTTTCAAACCATACCCGTGCCCCTGCCCCTCGTCGCCTCGACCTCCATCCGCCCGTTCATACGAAACCGGCGGTCACTGGAGTTCATGCCTGCCGCCTCTACACCTGCGGGACAGCTCTGAGCCATGACCCTGCGGAGACCGTGAGGCCCTCAGCGGAGACCGGCTCCTCTTCCGCACCTTGCGCGGGGCGCATCTTCCGGGCATCCGTCCGCTTTCCACGCCTCCATTCGCCCAATAGTGCGGCGCCCGGCCCGATGCTCATCTCCCCGGGCCGGGTACCTCTAATCCCGCCGTTCTGCGACCGTGGAAACGGTTTCCAGGCGTTCGCCCTTTCCTCTCCCCAGAGCTTCGACGGTGCGCTCGGAAAGCTCTCGGTGGGCACGACGTAGCCATTCCAGGTAAAGGTCGTTGAACTGGACCCCCAGCTCGGCGATTAGCCTCACGTAATCGCCGTGTTTTTTCCACCTCTCGAGGTTGGCCTTGCGCCTTTCCAGTTGTTCCTCGTAGTTCTTTATCTGTTTCTCTATGATCTCCAAGGCCCTCTTGCGGTCACCGAACCCGAAGAAGACGAAGCGGAGGAGGAAGGGGTCCCGGATGAGCATTTCCCTCTCCGGTTCGGAAGCCAGCCAGCGCTCGAACTCCTCCCTCCCCGCGGGGGTGATGGAATATACCTTGCGATGTGGTCCTCCGTTGTCGGAAGGCATCACGTCCTTCATGACCACCAGTCCTTCCTCCTCCAGCTTACGGAGCGCGGTGAAGATCTGGCCGTAATTGATGGTCCACATGTGCCCGAAGTTGCGCTCGATATGCTTCTTGATGCGGTACCCGTGCATGTCCTGATAGTGCAATAGCCCCAGGACGGCGTACTTGACGGACATATTGCCCTCCTTCTTGAACTATATATTTTATATATACTAATATTTTATATAGATTTGTCAATAAAAAAACTATATCTTTTCCTACCTTTAAATTTGGCTATCAGGCCCCATGCCCGTGCGGTCGGGAAGTGAGCTCTCGTCACCGCTGTCTCTCCCGCGGATGGCGTCCAGGGCCGCCCGCGCCGCCTCCCTTACCTCCCAGTCACGGTCCTTGAGCGCGCTCTGCAGGGCGCTCGCCGCCCTCGGGTCCCCTATGCATCCCAACAGTTGGGCCGCGGCCTTGCGGACCGGGATGTGATGGTGTTTGAGGGCGGCCATCAAAGGACCCAGGGCCGGTTCACCTATCCCAAGGATCGCCTTTCCCGCGGCCTCCCTGACATTGAAGTAATAGAGGGCTTCGATGAGGGGTTTCACCGCCCAACCGTCCCCTATTTCCCCGAGCAAGGTGGCCATCCTGGCCCGCGACAAGGCGTCGCCGTCCTTGAGGGCACTGAGCACGAAGGCGTGCATCAGGGGTTCCGTGTCCGGGGAGGAATAAAACCGGCCGATCACCTCCGCCACCCTCCTCCGAACCTCGGAGTCTTCCTCCCGGAGGGCGGAGACCAGCGGCTGCATGGCCGGTGTCCCTATGCGCACCAGGGCCTCGACCGCCTCCCTGCGGACTTCCTCGTCCGGATCCTGGAGGGCGGCGATGAGTGGCTCCACCGCCTTCCGGCGCCCCGTCTGCCCCAGGGACCAGGCGGCCGCCTTGCGCACCGAGGGATGGATGTCGTGAAGCGCTTCCGCCATCACCTTTAGGGTCGAGGGCTCCCGCATGCGCCCCAGGGCTCGCACCGCCCTCTCCCTCAACACCTCGTCGGAGCAGGAGCGAATAAGGGCCATCAGGGGTGGGACGGCATGCCTGCCGAGCTCCACGACCCCCTCCCAGTCCCCGTTGAGTATGTGGTAAAGAGCTCCTTCCTCGCTGTGATCGGCCCTCCATCCCAGCTCCCGGAGGGCCTCCGCCGCCGCCGTCCGTTTTTCCCAGCTCCCGGTCTTAAGCGCCTCCCGGAGGATCCTCACCGCCTCCTCGCTCCCCAGGTCGCGGAGGGCCCGTACGGCGCTGTCCCTCACCCCATCGTCGGCATCCTCCAGGAGGGTTTCAAGGGCTCCTTCCACGCCGGGCCCGCCGCGCTTCCCGAGCTCCTTGGCCGCTTCGCCCCTGACCCTGGGGCTGGCGTCCTGAAGGTCCTCCATCAACTCTCGCAGCGAGCGGGTCACCTGGGTCTCCGTCCCGCCGTTCCCGTCTCTCGCCGCCGAGGCTTTCCCGTCTCTCGCCGCCAAGGATACGTCGCGGAGAGCCGTTTCCCTCTCCCGCTCCATCTCTCCGGCGGGAATCGCCTCGCCGCCGCTAGCCGCTCGAGCGTCCTCCCCGTTGCGGCCGGCGGCAAGCTTCCCTCCCGGGCTCCTTCCCTTATCCGCGTGATCCCTGTACTTCCTCGCCAGGCGCCCCAGTAATTCCCATCCCCGCCGTAATATCTCCCTTGTCCTCTCGCCGCTCCCGTCCATCCTGACCCTCCCTGGCCTCAACCTCGCAGTGGCACAGGAGAAGCCTTCCGAAGAGCCACACTTATCCGGACATGCCCTTAAGGCACTCCTCGAGCGGGGTTCTAACGCGGCCTTTCTACGCTGCCCTTCACAACGCCCTATAACTATAATATTACAATTCAATCCTGCGGCGGCTGGCAAGCGTTGTGACGGGGAGAGAACGTATATAATACCACTGTCATGAAGGCGCTCGAGAGGTTATGGATCGGATACGCGGGCTTCCGGGAGAGGCATCCGCGCCTGGTCTCCTGGCTTTCTCGCTACGCGATCTACCTGGTTGTCCTCTTCTTCATCATGCTCTACTGCGCCATCTCCCTCCTCAAGCACATGAACTTCCAGTCCCACGGGTGGGACCTGGGTATTTTCGACCAGCACATATGGCAGCTCTCCCGCTTCGAGTTCGGCTTCAACACGGTGAGGATGGTCCCCTCCCTATGGGGCGATCATTTTCACCCCATATTCTTCCTGGTGGTGCCGGCCTACTGGGTCTGGTCCGACGCCCGCATGCTCTTGATCTACCAGGCGGTTCTGGTGGCGCTGGGCGCCTTTCCCGTCTATTACGCCTGCCGCCAGGCCCTGCGGAGCGGCTTCTGTGCCCTGTGCCTGTCTCTTGTATACCTCTTCTTCTGGGGGACCATGGAGCTCATCTTCTTCGACTTTCACGAGCTGGCCTTCGCGGGGCCCATCCTGGCCCTGTCCTTCCTGCTCATGCAGCGGGAGAAATGGGCGGGCTACCTGCTCACCGTGCCCTTCCTGCTGATGATCAAGGAGACCATGTCCCTCCTGGTCTTCTTCCTCGGACTCTACGTCATCCTCTTCCGCCGCAAATGGTTCGAGGGCCTGACCACCTGCCTCATCGCCGCGGCATGGTTCTACTTCATCACCAAGAGGGTCATGCCCCCGCTCTCGGCGGGAGGGGACTACTTCTATTTCAAGTACTATTCCCATCTGGGGGAGAACTGGTTGGACGCCGGCAAGTACCTGCTCACCCATCCCTGGGAGCTGGTCAAGCAGACCTTCTGGCCCCTGCACAAGACCAAACTGCTCCTTTTCCTGCTGGCTCCCTTCCTCTTCCTGCCCCTCATCGGAGCCTTCTCCATAGTGGCCATACCGCCCCTCTACGAACATCTCCTCTCCAACTACTTCCCCCACTGGGAGATCCTGCGCCACTACCATGCCGTCTTCGCCCCCATATTCATCTTCGCCCTCCTTGATGCCTTTCCCCGCCTGCACCGCTGGCTCGCCCGCCGGGGCAAGGAGGTGGACTATCGGAAGATGGTCCTCGCCCTCTGCGTCATCGTCTTGGCCCTCCAGGTGCCCTTCACTCTCAGCCGTTCCACGAAGACGCTGTTCGACCCCAACTTCTACCGGCTCGACCCGCGCATGGAAAAGACCGGCTACGACATCCTGTCCATGATCCCCCCGGACGCCTCGGTGTGCGCCCAGGACCCGGTGGTGCCGCATCTCAGCCACCGGGAGCACATCTACCAGTTCGACGGCAACACCTACGGGGCGGAGTATGTCATCCTCAACAAGTTCCTCGACTGCTATCCCCTAACCGACCGCACCCTGGTCTGGGAGATCGCCAAGATGTACCGTGACCAGCGATACGAGGCCCACCGTTTCGGTTACGGATGGGTGGTCTTCACCATCAAGCCCCAGTACGACATGGACGGCAAGCTCCAGCCTTTCCCCCTCTGAGGCCGGTAACCATGCGGGCCCGTCCACGCCGGAACCTCCGCCTGGGCAAGGAGGGGCATTCCTCGCCGAGGATGCCCGGAACGGGAGGGGATCAATCCAGCCCTTTCCCCTATCCGCAGAACGCGGCTCCTGGAGTGCGCGCCTAATCGGCGGCTCCGGGCCTGCCGCCTTTAGGGGCATTCGGTGGACGTCGGGAGCCACTCATCTCAGGGCGCGAACCTGGCCGTCGCCCCGTACATGCCCACCGCCAGCGCCCCTCCACCTCCGGAGCAGACGGCCCGGTAATCCGCTCCGGCGCCGGCTGCGCTCCACGTCCTCCCGCCGTCGCCGGTGACCATAGCCGCGCAGCTACCGGCGACCCAAGCCCTCTGCGAGGAGGAAGCGCAGACGGCGCGCCAGGTGATGCGGCATCCGGGATCCAACGCCGGCCAGGTGGCGCCGCCGTCCTCGGTCTTGAGGATCACCCCGCCCTCCCCCACCGCCCACGCTTCATGGCTGTCCACCGCATACACGGCGTGAAGGCAGGCCGTCAGGCGCGAGTTCTGGGGGGTCCAGGTGGCGCCGCCGTCCTCGGTCTTGAGGATCACCCCGCCCTCCCCCACCGCCCACGCGGTATAGGGATCGGCGGCGCTGACGGCGTTGAGCGTGGCCCCGGTGCCCGACGGCTGGCGTTTCCAGGTGGCGCCGCCGTCCTCGGTCTTGAGGATCACCCCGCCCTCCCCCACCGCCCACGCGGTATAGGGATCGGCGGCGCTTATCCCCTTCAGGTCCACCGTGCTTCCCACCGGATGGCGTGCCCACGTGGTTCCCCCGTCCTCGGTCTTGAGGATCACCCCGCCCTCCCCCACCGCCCACGCGGTATAGGGATCGGCGGCGCTGACGGCGTCGAGCCTGAGGTTCGTGCCCGTTTCCACTGTCCTCCAGTTTCTGCCTGAGTCGTCCGAGACCATGACCGTCCCGTTCTCACCCACCGCGAAAGCCCTGTTCCCGGAGGCGGAGACACCCAGCAGGTGTGGTCGGCGCACCGTGAAGAGGACGGGGTCCGAAGCGGCGACGGGGGTGGTCACGGTGACCGGGACGTTTCCGGAAAGGCCTGCGGGGACCCTCACCAGGATACGCCCGTTCGACCAGTACTCGTAACTGGCTGGGCTTATCCCCCCGAAGGAGACGAAGTGAGCCGCGTCCTCGTGGTCGCCGAACCATTCTCCGACGATCTCCAGCAAGGAACCGGCGGGCCCGGAGGGAGGGTTGAGGCACCGGATGACCGGTCCGGCCAGGACGGTGTAGGACAGGGCGTTGGATTCCACACCCGAGACCACCACCTTGACCTGTAGAGGCCCGGCCGCTCCCCGGGGCACCTTGACCACCACCAGGTCATCCCTCCAGGAAAGATATTCCACGGCCCTGACCCCTCCGAAGCTCACGAAGGAACCGCCCCTTGAGGGACCGAACCCGGAACCCAGGATCCGGACCTCACTTCCGGCCGCGGCGGCCGGGGGGTCCAGGATGTCCAGGCGTGGCCTTGTTTTCGGCGGCATCGGTACAGAATGGGGTTCCGCGCTCACGCTCAACCTCAGGGGCTTGGAGGCGCCGGAAGGAGTGGTCACCCTTATCTCCACCACCGGCGGCAGGCCTCCCGGCATCCTGAACCGGATGCAATTGTTGGACCAGTATTCGTACTCCTGCACACGCGCCTTGCCCAGGGACACGAAGGAGTCGCCTCTCCCTCTCCCGAAGGCTGCCCCGGACAGAGTGACGCGCTCCCCGGGGCGACACCGCCGCGGGCTCACCCATTTCAACTTGGGAAATATTACTAATTCCTTGGGAGCAGAGACCCCCCGGGAGGTGATCACCCTGACCTCCTCGCGAACGGAGGCTTCCACCGGGACACGGACCCTTATCAGGCTGTCGGTCCAGGCTAGATATTCCGTGGCCTTCAGCCCGCCGATGGCGACCGAGGATCCCGGGCTACGTTCCCCGAAGGCCAGACCCAAGAGGGTCACCGTCCCCTCGGCCTCCACTTCGGGTGGGCTGACCATGTCCAGGCGGGGCGAAGCGCGGCGGTGGAGGATCAGTCCCCTCCAACCCACGGACCACGAGGTGTCCTTGTCCGGCGAAGCTACCCCGTGAAGGGCCTCTTCGGTTTCCGTTTCCACCCTCTCCCAGGTGAACCCGCCGTCCGAGGTACGGGCCAGAAAACCACCCTCCCCGCATATCCAGGCGTGCAGGGCATCGGGCATGGATACGCTCAGGAGTTCGGGGAGAGGACCCTCCGTCTGGAGGGTGGAACCTATATCCATTTTCTGCCAAGATGCGCCTCCGTCTCCGCTGCGCAGCAAAGTGCCTTCGTCACCGACAGCCAGGAGGACGACCGCCCCCTCAGAACGGGCACCGGAGATGGCCCTCAGGCCGGCCGGAGCGCCGGTTTCCACCCACTCCAGTTCCTGCCCTCCTTCCCTTATGCGCAGAACCCTGCCCTCGCGGCTCACGGCCCAGGCGTTGAGGGGGTCCTCCGCCCAGATCCCGGTGAGGTCGGAGCCTTCACCGTTATCCAACCGGTACCAGGTGTAACCTTCATCGAACGTGCGGAGGAGCACTCCCCTGCGACCCACGGCCCAGGCGCTCTTCCCGTCCACGGCGTAGAGGTCGAGGAGGTCGTAGGCCGTGTGTGAGAGCTGTTCTTCCCAACTCCTCCCGCCGTTCCAGCTGCGGAGTACGGCACCCTCCCTGCCCGCCGCCCACACGTTCCGGGCGTCGGAGGCGGACACGGCGTTGAGGTCCTTGGCGGTTCCCGGGCTCGCCTCCGACCAGGTGAAGCCCCCGTCGGTCGTGACCAGGAGGGTCCCTCCTTCACCCGCCGCCCATACCGTGTCGCCGCCCGCAGCCCATACGTCCAGGAGCGTCCTCCCACGGGGCACGTATTGCGGGGCCCAGGTCCTCCCTCCGTCGCGGCTGCGTATGGCCAGGCCTTCCTCGCCCACCGCCCAGAGGTCATCACGGCCCCCGGAGAAGAGGGAGTTCATCTCCCCCTTGATCCCGGTTTCCAGCGTCTCCCAGCTCTTTCCGCCGTCCATGCTCCGGCGGAGGAAACTCCTTCCACCCACCCACACCACTCCACCCTCCGCGGCGCACAAGGCGCGGGGGGCGGATTCCACACCCGTGTCCACGGCGGACCACGACAGATCGACCCTCGAAAGAGTCCTCCTCCCCGGCGCCCCGGATTCCCTGGCCTCACCGTCCGCCGAGCCTTCACCATCCGCCGAGAAGACGAGGTCCGCCCTGGTGAGCATCCCCGCATCTCCGAGGGCGTAGATCTTGCCCCCTTCTCCCTCCACCACCACGGCCATGGCGATCACGTGGTCGGCGGTGGCGGAGTCCTGGAGGTGCCAGGTGCGACCGCCGTCCGGCGTCAGGAATATGGTGCCGTTCTCCCCCGCAACGAGGGCCGTATCCCGGTCCAGTGCCGCAACGCAGCGCAGTTGATTTTGGTTTCCGGGATCCAAGTGTTCCCAGTTTCTTCCCCCATCGGTCGTGCGCAGCACCATTGAGCCCTCGGTCACGGCCCAAGCGCAATCCCGGTCCACAGCGGTGATGTCCGTCACGTCCCGGCCGGTTCCCGTTTCCAGCAGCTCCCACCTCCATCCCCCATCCGTGGTACGCAGGACGACGCCGCGCCTTCCCGCGGCCCAGCCGCAACTCGGCCCCCCATCCTTCACGGCTGAGGATACGGCCAGGAGGTCCTCGCTCGTCCCCGCGTCACGCGGTATCCAGGTCATCCCACCGTCCTCGGTCACGTACACCGAGCCCCCGGAGCCCACCACCAAGGCGTGATCGGCATCCGCGGCGGAGACGTCTGTGAGCGCAGGCGCACCTCCCGGCAATTCCTCCAGGGCATCAGGCCGGTATCTCATGCGCGGAGCCCCCGGGGCGGGCAAAGCGCCGAGGAGAAGCAAGGAGCACATGGAAATAAAACCCAGAATAAACCCGCTACCGCGCAGGGAACCGGCAATAACCCTCATTCCCCCCGCTCCGCAATGCTTACCGGGAACCCCTTCCCTCACCTGTGCCTTCCTTTGCCCCAACAAGCTTTCCCGCATGCCTCCATGACCTCTATGCGACCCTTGTCCCGGGTAACGACATCACCCCGCTCATGACGATGTCGACCGCATGTCCTGGCCTTTCCCATCCCGCTGTTCGCCGCCGGCAAACCCGAATCGTTACTTACTATCCCAGATCATCATTATAACGATATTATCGCTTCGACCATCCTGCGCGCTGGGATTCTCCTCAAACCCGCACATCCTTTGCATGACTCGGCTATCCCATGGCCATCCTCTTCCCGATCATGTTCATTGCCACCCCCTTCCCAGTCATGTGCTCCTGCATGACTTTCGCGGAAGCGGGCTCCTCTGCCCCTCTCAAGCCGGAGAAAGGCAACCGGCACGTAAGGCTCTCTCCGTCTCAAGCGCGTCCGGCCGCCTGGATCATATTGCCGTTCGAGGCCACGGTCAGCTCTTGACCGCAGCCTGCCACATGCTCACGGAGAGGAGACGCGCACAGGTGTGGAGCATAGCGGAAGGCGTGGTCCGACCCTACCGCATACTCGTTACGGAGCGCCCTGTTGCCCGTGAGCGGTGTCGCGCAAGGCCTCCGGCCGAGAAGCGTCGAGGGGGACATGGTTTGCTTGACAATTTATGTCAGCAATCGTTAATTTAAATCTGCTTGAACGGTTCTAAGACCGGGTTGGCTTTCCGGATGGGGTTGTAAAAAAAGAGAATATACGAGAAGAAGCTTTTGAATATACGAGAAGAAGCTTTTCTCGCACGCATGAAACCGTTCGAAGGCACGTAAATAAAGCAGGGTGGTTGTCGTATCGGCACGTAGTCTCTGCTGCCGACTGTGGAACGAGGAGGGTTATGGCGCATAGAACCCTGCTGAACGCCGAGTATCCCAAATACCCACGCGGGCGCAAAAGCATGCATGATGAGAGGCCTCGAAAGCAAATGCCGATGAGGTGAAATCTTGAATGGCGCAGAAGTCGTGAGCCTCTGCCCGTAAGGACGTGGAGAGATCTCAAGGTTTTCGAGCTAATGCGAAAACATGGTTCAAGACATTGGTTTACAGAACAAACAGAGCTTGGTTTAATAAAAGGGGCTCGCGGACTCGATGCACGGCAGGAAGATTTGCCCGGTTTTAGTTTTTAAGGGGCTGGTATAGGGTATAAACGACCGGGAAGGCGAAGAGGTCGAGCACCGGGAGGGCCGGTCCGGGCATCCGGCATCAGAAGCGGTGCGCCGTGAAGAAGCGGGAGAGGTGATGGGAGTGCGAAGGATAGTCGTCATCGTCTTGGCCGTCGCTCTCGCCTCCAGCACCCTCGCCTTGGCCGCCTGGAAGATCGCCGATCTCGTGGGCGGGGAAGGCTCCGGGGAGGCGGTGAAGGAGGGTGCGGCTCCGGGTGACAGCATACGCCCCGAAAATGGAGGGGCGGGAGAAGCGGGAGAGGAAGCGCTCGCCGCGAACTCCGGTGAGGTGGAGGCCGCCGGTTATCCCACCGGGGAGAGCTTCTCACAGGATACCCCAACCATGCGTTACGTCACGGAGACCCAGCGTCACCAGAACTTCTTCATCGCTCTGGCTGAAGGTCGCATCAAGCGGCTGGACGCCATCGCCACCGATTATCAACCCCCCGGGGACCCGAACTCCTCCTACCTCTATTTCACGGTGACCACCACAGAAGGCACCAAACACAATGGGACCATGGTCCTGAAGTACGAGGGCGGGCTGTGGCGCATCGCCGCCGTGCGCCAGCTGACCGGCGAGCTGGGAGGAGGTACCAACTACGTGGTGCCCGCCAGCTTCGAGGACGACTTGGCCAGGGAGCTCGTGGAGCTGCAGGAATTCCTGACCAAGGTGGCGCAGGGCCGACTGGACTACATGGTAGTGGACTCGGTGTCCCGGCCCTCGGACACGGAGACCATCCTCACCGGGCGCGTGGTGGGTATCGGGGGCCGCATCGAACAGGCGCAGATGACCCTGCGCAAGGATTACAACATCTGGCACCTCACCAACATCGAGGGCGTCGGTGGATGATTCGGGGAAGAGGGCAGGGGTGATGAAGATGAGAAAACTGAGGAAAAAGCCGGCCGTGTACATCATCTGCTCCCTTCTCGTCGCCGGTCTTCTGACGCTTATTCCCATGATCTCCCAGGCCCACGGCTCGGCGGTCGGAGTGTCGGAGCCGGGATCCGACGCACCCCGGGACCCGCTGCACAGGCTGCCCTCCTCCCCCGAGGAGGCCCATCGGCGCCTGGCGGAAAGGGAGATATCCTGGCCGGAGCACGCCCCCGAAGGAGACTTCCGCGCCGCGGGAGTACAGGCGGGAAGCCTCAGAATCACCATCCCTTACGACACGGTGGAGGGGTTCATCACCACTCCGGAAGGAAACGTGAAGGTCGAGCTCTTCCAGAGCGACGGCGTCACCCTCAAGCAATCGGTCACCAAGGCGGCCGGCGCGGACGGGTGGTTCAAGGTCGATCTTTCGACGGGAGACATAGTCTCTGGCGACAAGGTGAAGGTCACCGACCTCGCGGCTGGGGCTCCGGTGACCGTGGACTGCACCCTCACCGGGACCCTCGACTTTTCCAACGACCGTGTTTCGGGAACCACGGCCTCCGGCAACCAGGTCACGGCTTACATCGTGGCGCCTTCAACCTATTACGCCGACGTGCCCCCTGGATTGGCGCAGGCGCAGGCCTCCGCTGGGCCCGCCGGTTCCTTCATCCTCGATTTCACGGGCCTCGACCTGAGAGCGGGCGACGCGGCCCTAGTATTTGCCGCCGATGCGGCAGGGAACACGGTGATGAACGTGGCCTCGGGTTCCGGCACGGCCCTAGTGGTCTACCCGCAGTACGACGAGGTCCTGGGTTACTACGTGCCGGGTACCTCGCTCACGGTGAGCGTAGACGGACATTCCCGGAACGCCACCACCCTCGGGGACGGTTTCTTTGAGACCTGGTTCTCCGATTACGACGTTAAGGACGGTGACGTCGTGTCCTGCAACATGGGAGGGGCGCGCAGCATAACCGTCCGTGACGTGAGCGCCAAGTGCGACCCCGCCCTCAACCGGGTGGAGGGGACCGCGCCCGGCAACCGGGCCATACGGGTGACCATGGACCCCTACGGCACGCCGGTGGTCTACGAGACCCAGAGCGATGCGTCCGGGAACTTCATCGTGAATCTGGGCACGAAGTATAGTGCCAGCGGAACCGACGTCTACAACGTGACCTGGTACGACGGCGACGGCGATGCGGTGGTCTATGAGTTCCAGACCTTCTCCTGGTACCTCGCCGAGGGGTGCACGCTGGGGGACAATTTCGACACCTTCGTCCTGGTGCAGAACCCGGGTACGGAGGATGCGGAGATAACCATGACTTTCCAGCTCACGCAGGGCACCGCACCGCATTTCTATTTCGTGCTCGGGCCCGGCCAGAGGCGCTCCGTGTGGCTGGACAAGCTGCCCGGCCTGGAAAACGCCGAGGTGTCCACCAAGGTGACCTCCCTGCGCGGCAACTGGGTGGTGGCGGAGCGCGCCGTGTACTTCAACTTCTTCGGCAAGCAGGGCGGGCACGACTCCATCGGCGCTTTGACCCCAGCAATGGAGTGGTACCTCGCCGAGGGGTGCACGCTGGGAGACAATTTCGACACCTTCGTCCTG
>NZ_JACVJJ010000115.1:0-6216 GCF_015711935.1 Candidatus Solincola tengchongensis | reverse complement strand
CCCTACTTCCTCCGCCCTGATGTGCAGGTGCCGTGCCCTCATGCCGGCGAAATTTCCCAGCCTTCCCGCTTTCACCCGCAGGGGCCTTTCGGCGGCACCCTCCGCCTGCATGCCCACGTAGTCCAGGCCGTCGGGGACCTCGAAATCCCCTTCGAATAATCTGGAAAACGCTTCCATGCCCAGACTGGAGAGGTAGCCCACCGCCTCGCGCTGCCACTGCATGCGCAGCTTGAGGTAATCCTCGGAGGCCTCGCTCATCAGGCGCCTCGCCAGCTCCACCACCTCGCGGTCGTCCGTAGTGGGCAGGGCCTGGCGCACCCGGGCCTTGCTGAGACGGTCGCGGGAACGCAGGTTGAGGAAGAAGTCCTCCAGGGAGAAGTCCCGGAAGCGCTCCCGCCTGGCTTCCTCCTCTCGACGGCCGGCTTCCAGTATCTCCCTCAGGGCTTCCGGCCCCTCCCCGAAGACCGGTTTGGGCAGCTTCACCGGACCGCACCTCCCCCAAAGCCGGGGTCACGGACGCGGACAGGCGACGAACCCTCCCCCGGCGTCGTCATCGCATACGAAGCCATCGATCGGCGTTTGGCGACTGGTACATCGTACTTTTCAAGCCAAAGCCCTTGGCCCAATACCGGAATCCCGGGCCGTTTCACCGATAAGGCACGTGGCATCCCTGTGGGTAAGCCCCGACATGCCGCGTCCGAAAAAACCAACCCCCTCCGCAGCGGCCCGAGCCCTCCACCGCGTTTCCGCCGCCGTCCATTCCCCGACTCGAGATGCCTGAGAGACACGGCGCCGCTGGGAAGGAAGACTCCGCCGGCGATCAGGGCGACATGCGGGCAGGATGTACAATCTCGCGATTCGTTGCGGGACTCCTCTGAAAAGCTTACCCCTAGCCCAACAACAGGCGGCTCAAGGAGTCCTGATCCCATGACCGTACGCGCATACGCCGGTGCCTCGCTCACTTTCGCCTCTCACGCATAGAGTTCCTGAGCCTTGCCGGCCACGATGCGCACCAGGTCCTCTCCCCGGGACACGGGGAAGACGTCGTAACCCGCCCGGCGGATGAGTTCCGCCTTCTCGTTGTAGGCCTGGTCTATGAGGAACACCGACCCCGAGTTCTCCGGGTGCATCTGCAGGGCCTCCCCCAGATGCTCCGAGGCCTCGGCGATGTTGGTTATCTCCGTGTCCGAGATGAGGCAGAAGTGCTTGGGCCGGTGCGGCTCCAGCGAGGCCAGATAGCGGAATTCCCGCACCGGGAAGACCGTACCCCCGCCGTAATAGGTCACCAGGCCCTCCTCCACCCTGCGGATGTCCCAAACCGGCTCCACCACCAGGGAGCGCTGCTGGTCGGAGTAGACCACCAGGCCCACCTTGGCTCCCAGGTTCCCCGCGCTGCGGGCCATGACGAAGCCGGCCAGCACGGCGTTGGCCACCTCGGATGCGGGGTTGGTCATGGAGCCGGAGGCGTCCAGGATGATGATCACGTCCGGTGGGGTCTTGCGCCTGGTGACCACGTCCATGCGCACCTTCTCCCACTGCTTGGTGGTCAGGGTGGGTACTGCCTTCCCCGCCGTGTACAGGGTATAGGGCAGGTCCAGGCGTTCGAAGGGGTCGGCCATCCCCCAGGCCAGGGGTGCGTGGGGGACCTCCTCCCCCGCCTCGCTGCGCACCGGCTGGAAGCGAACCTCATAGCGGCGGGAGAGGTCCCGGTAGTACCAGACCAGGGCCTGCGTCTCCGTCCCCGCTCCCAGCCCTCCCACCAGCTCCTTGAAGTCCTGCATGCCCATCTCCAGGGCCAGGGAGCGGAAGGCCTCCTCCGGGGAGCGGGAGCGCAGGTCGTCGATGCCGTGGTCCATGAGCCGGCTCTCGTCCATCTCCGCCGGGTCCTCGTAGTACTTGTGCAGGTAGCCCACCAGGAAGCGCACCTTCTGCTCCCACCCCGCGGCGGCGAAGGGGCGGTCCAGCATACGGGAGGCCAGCCGGCGTGCGTCCTGGCGCATCTCGGCGGGAACCCTACCGACGAGGGCCTCGGGGGCCTCCCACAGCTCCTCGAAACAACAGAGGAGGAACTTCCACATCCTGCTCTGCTTCCAACCCAGCGCCCGGTCCTGGGCCCGGTAGAGGGAGATCATCTGCTCCCGCATCCCGTTGCGCGCCGCGTAGGTCACGTTCACCAGGTCACAGAAGAGCCGCTGGATGGCCATGGCCTCCTGGAAGGTGACCGGTCTCCCGCGGTCCTTGACCTCCTCCAGGGCCAGCTTGGCCGAGGCGGTGAGGCGCAGGGCGGTGCGCATGTCGAAGGGGGCCAGGGCGTAGTGCAGGAGCTGGTAGACCAGCACCCCTTCCATGTTCTGGATACCAAGCTTTTCCAGAACCTCGGGGACGTTTATGTAGATGCGGTTCTCCGAGGGCTCCCAGAAGCCGTACCGGTCGTGGAGTTTGGCCGCGTGAGGGTGGGAGGAGGGGTTGAGGACGAACTCCGGTTCCATGATGCGCGGGTAGCCGCAGAAGGCCCGCGCCCGCTCCAGCACCTCATCAAGCTCCACTCCCAGTATGCGCACCCGGATACCTTCCCGTCGTCTCAGTTCAATTCGTACTCGGACCGGGCCTTACGCCACGTTGCCCTCCGCAGCTCGGGCATTCCCTCGCGGCGAAACCCCCGGGCGGCCGAGACGCTTCTGTCCCTTTAAAAAGCACCTCACCGGCCTCATGGCCTTGAATCTCGTTCTCCTTCACAGCCCGTATATTCCCCCGCGAAGAATCTCAGCACGGCCGGCTTGCCTCCGTCTCAGGAAAAAGTGCCTTAAAACTCCCGTCCCGCCGACTGGCGCTCAAGCTCCCTGTACACCTGGCGGAGCATGGTGGCGATGGGGTACTTGGCCGGGGAGTCGTAGCTCTTCAGCGACTGCAGGGCCTCGAGCACCATCTCCGGGTCCACCTTCTCCCCGTGCACCGCCCTCTCGTAGAGGTCCAGGACGGCGTCCAGGGTCTTTATCATGCGCCGGCTCTTCAGGTAGTGGTTCCGGGAGGTCTCGAAGAGATCCTTCACCAGGGCGATGCGGTCGTTCATGAACTCCGGCCGCTCCGCCCAGGCGCGGTCTGTGGGGATGAGCTTGAACCACAGGACGTAGGGGACCACCGCCTCCACGTCCTCCAGTCCCGCCCTCTCCTTTCCCCGGAACCAGGCCAGGGCCTTGGCGTAGCGCTCGATGGTCTTCCCGGCCCGCACGCTGACCTCGTTCTCCGTCTTGTAGCAGATGTTCTCCGTGTTGTGGTAGTGGCAGCCTCCCAGGTGGCCTCCCCCGGCCATGCCCCCGTCGTCCACCTGGGCGCAGAGTACCGGAGGCTTGACGAACCAGGCGAAGCCCTTGCTCTTGCGCTCGATGTCCGGGGAGGCCAGGGCGCAGCCGTTGAGCTCGGAGATGAAGTTGTAGAGTATGTAGAGGGCTTCCGGCTCTATCTCCACGGAGGCTATCTCCCTGCGGATGGCCTCGAAGTCCTGCGCCGTGAGCTCCACCCCGATCTCCTTCCTGAGCCTGGACACCAGGGCCTCCTCGTCCCCGGTGAGCTTGCGGTCCTCCCCGCCTCCGGCCATCTCCAGGAAATAGGGGTTGAGGGTGGGGGCGAAGACCCCCACGTCTATGCGGTCCAGGAAGGGCGGGGTGAGGTCCGATGAGGCCACGTCCCGGAAGTTGGCGGTGAGGAAGGTGGCCCCCTCCGCGGCGTAGATCTTGGTGTCCCCGTAGACGGAAAAACCGCGGTCCATCATCTCCAGGAGGTTGTTGGTGCGGCCGGGGGTGAGGCGGTTGACCTCGTCCACCATGCGGAAGGGGGAGAGCATGAACTTGCGGGGTATTATCTCCTCCTCCCCGTCGCGCATGAGCTTCCCCAAGTGGGGGCGGCCGATCATCTTCTCCTCGGTGAGCTCGTGGTGGCCGTGGATGGTGGCCTCGTGGATGGCCTCCATGACCTTGAAGTCCCCACTCCCGTCGCCGAAGGTCTCCCGCAGGAGAGTGCCGTGCACGAAGGCCCCCACGAACTCCGCCGAGGTGGTCTTGCCCGAGCCCGGGGAGCCGTAGAGGATCATGGTCCCGTTGCGCAGAACCGAGGTGAGAAGGGCGAAGAGCAGGGGAGAGTTGTAGCTCTCCTCGGCCAGGACGATGGACTCCGTCTCGTTGAGGTTCAGGGCTACCTCCTTCTTCTCGTGGAAACGGACGTCGTGGTTGAGGTTGATGTAAAGCCCGCTGTCCTCGATGGCCCGGTAGATGGCCCGCAGTTTTTCGTTGAGTCCGCTCATGCGCTCTGCTTCCTCCCTTCCCTTTTACAAGATGATTTTACCCCATCCCACGGAGGGGGAGATAACATCGGTCAACACGGCATTCCCCGCCTACCCTGAAGGGTCCCTGCCTTCAACCCGGCAGGTAAGCCCCTCATGTTGCCTGCCCGTGTCCCCAATATTCAGCGGGAGGCCCTGCCTCGCACAGGAGGAAAAGGTATTCTTCCCTCCACGTCTCGAAGCGGCCTGTTCACCGGACACGACCCATACAGCGGGGATGCCACGCCTGCCCCTCCGATCCCATCCGTCATGCGGTTCGCCACCGCTCCCAAGGGAGAGGTGACGATCTCTCCTTTTGCCTCTTAAGAGCCGCTCATATGGCATACAGCATGTCTGTTTTCGCGAACGCCGGCCGGGGTCAGCCCCTTACCCATAGATCGTGGGGTATGCCCAGCATTCCCCCAATGCAGCAGGCGGAAGCCAGTGGGCTTCCCCGGTATAACGAAGAAGAAGGCAGTGAACCGCGACGCGAAAGGGCGGCGGGCGTAAGAACGCCAAGTGTGGGTGAGACAGGACGTGGGAGCGGGAGCCATCAACTTGCCCTTCCCGGATTTTCCGGCCCGCCGACCTCATCTTCAGGGCACACGGGTCTCCACGGAGTCCTCGATCCGTCTTCCGGATCATGCGCCGAGCTCGTGAAAAATATTGGCGGCCCGCGGAAAGGTCTTTCCATTTTCCGGCTTCGGGAGAAGCCCGCGCCCCCTCGAGGCAACGGGTTTCACAGACGGGAAATCATCTCTTCCTGCCCTTCCCGGAACGCGAGCCGGGGTTACCGCGGCCACCAGAGTTTCCCTTGTCTCGCTCCCTCTCCTCAAATGTCCCCTCTGCCGCCTCCCCCTCTGGCTCCTCACTCGAGGACGCGCCATCAAGAGCGGCATAGAAATGCCCGTGTCCCTTGACGCTACGCACCAACGCGTTGCCCACGCCTTTTCGTGCCGCTTCAGGCAACTTCCCGTACACGCGCGCCAGGACCACCAGGTGCTTCGAGGTGACGTAGAGGATATGCGCGATGCGCATCTCCTCCTCGGGGAGCGACCCCTCGGCCTCGCAAAACGCCTTCAGATCCTGCACATAACGATTCAGCGCCTCGAAGGCTCCTTCCACATCCCCTTGGCCCATGAGAGCCAGGAACTCGTCGAGCTCCTCCTGGAGCCGTGAAAAGGTGAGCCCTTTCTCCTCTTCCGCCGCTTCCTCCCCCGCCGCCGGCAGAACGCAAAAGGCGGACATGAAGAAAGCCAGCGCCAGGGAGACGGGTAAGATCCATTTTCCAAAGCGAAGCGCCATCGCACTGCCTCCTTCAACCGTAAGGTCCATTTCGCGACTTTCAACGGTCGCAGTTTTTTATCGATGAACGACGGGCCATCCTTTAAGCATGTGCACGGCGCAAGATGGGCCAACCGCTCCTGTGGAGGAGACCACGAAGATGTGGCCCGGGTGATGGCCTGATGATAATATTCATTATCGCGAGGGGTTTTCACCGGAAGGCATGCGGAATATGAGGGGCATTTCGCGGAAGATATAAATAGCGAACCCGGATATGCGGATAATCTGCTCATTTCCCGCAAGACAAGCCACCGGCAGAGTGCGCCGGTCTTCCGAGCGGTTTCGGGCGCGAATGCGAAAGTCCATTCCTCCTCCGATTCGGAGTGAGGAGCGTAAAAGGAGGGAGGCCGAATGAACCTGCTCAAGAACGAAAAGGCGAGGAAGGTCATCCTGTACCTGGCCGCCATGCACGCCGTGGAGGCGCCCATCGCCTACCTGGCCGCCTCGAAACGGGGGAAGAACCCCAAACTATATGCGGCTCTGACCGCGATTTTCGGGGTCTTCGTCCTGGTCCCCCTCCTGCGCCAGCCCAAGGCGGAGGGGCCCACTTCCTGACC
>NZ_JACVJJ010000114.1:0-15612 GCF_015711935.1 Candidatus Solincola tengchongensis | reverse complement strand
TGGAGATAACGCATTGAATGGACGAAGATTGAAAAAAAACCGGCTTGTTCCCGCGGAGGTGAAAGCGACCTCCGAGGATGAGGCCCCTTTTGGCTTTAAGGGGAGATGGGGTGGAGTTGCGCAGGCATGCCGGGAGGCCGTCGAACGGAGATCGGGACGGGGAGGCGGAGAGAGCCTTAACCCCACGGAGAGTAAAATGAGTCACGTGGAAACTTGAGCCGCCCCGGGAGGTGAAAGGCGTGAAGGGCCGGAGGAACACGTGGATCGCCGTCGTCGTATCGGCGGTCCTGATCGTCTCCTTCGCCATCGGTATGCCCATACTCTACCAGCGCCTGCGCAGCAGCGCCGCCCAGGAGAGCACCACTGCGGCCGGGGAATCCGAGTCCCGCCCCCTCTATCACGACGAGCTCCTCGGACCTCCCTTATCCTTCGAGACCCCTGCCTACATCCGCATACCGGCCATCGGGCTGGAAGAGGAGGTCAGGGAGGGAAGCGACGACGAGGAGGAGCTGTACCGCCTCCTCGCCCAGGGCCCCATCCACCTCCCCCATACCGGCTTCCCGGGCTGGCCGGGTAACTGCGTTATAAGCGGACACCGCACGACCTACACCCGCCCCTTCAACCGGTTGGACGAGCTCCGGCCCGGCGATCCAATCTACATCCGTAACCCACGCGGCATCTACGAATACAGGGTCTACCAGACCAGATACGCCAACCCCGCCGAGAACGTGACGCTCCAGACCGAGGAGCCCGTGCTCACCCTGACCACCTGTGCCCCCGAGGGCAGTTCCAGGCAGCGCCTGGTGATACGCGCCTCGCTTTCCTCCTTCACCCCGGTGGAAGAGCTGGAGGAGTGAGGCGGAAAACCCACCCCCGCTTCAAACGGTTTTAAAAGGCGGCAGATGCGCCGGCCGGAACCCCTTCCTCCGCATCGGGAAAGCGGGGCGATGGACCGAAAGGTCTCCGCATGGGAACCGTGGAGCAAGAACGGCGAGAGTGCCGTGCCTAACGGCCTTCCGAACCTTGGTAGGGAGATATCCGGAGTAAGGGGGACGGCAGGGAAAAGGACGGTGCCGGGAACGGAAAAGGCCACTGCACAGGACGGGAGGCGGATTTGCCGGCCCTCCCTCAAGGCGCCTCCCGGGATCAGGTCGTCCTTACCTCCAGCCGCAGGATATGATTTTCCAGGAATTGGTAGGTGACCTCCGACTCCCTCTCCTCCAGGGACTCGAACACGGAGGCCACGTAGCCCGCCAGCCGGGGCGGATGGAATGGGTTCCCCAGCACCATCTCCAGATGCCCCGTCCCGTAGGTCAGCTCGAGGGGTATCCCGTATCCAAAAGCCGTCAGGCGTTCAGCCATCTCCCGGTAAACCTCGCCTTCGCTGCGGGCGGAGAAGGCGGGCGGGTTCTTCAGGTGGTAATTTCTGGTTATCTCCATCAGGTCCTTCTCCAGCTCGTGCCCGGTCATCTCCTCCAGCTCCTTTATGATGCTCAGCAACACGTAGCCGGTGCTGAAGATGTAGCGCTCCCCGTTGAGGCGGTGGTATATGGCACCGTCCTCCTCCCTCCACTCGAGGACGGTGAGTGGGGAAGGCAGACCGCATGAGGGACAGGAAGCGTATCCCGCGCCCGCCGGCCGGATGTCCTCCCGCACCTCGGCCAGTTCCCGCTTGGCTTCCCGCAGGCGTTGGAGCGCCTTGCGGTCCAATTCCCCTATCTCCCGCTCCTCAGCGGCGGGCACGGCGGTGAGCAGGTACTCCTCGCCTTCCTGGAACCATGCCATCCGAGCGGGCTTGCCCTCCACCAGCTCGTAGAAGCCCTTGGCGCCCCAGACGATGGAGATGATGTCGAAGGGGTTCGCCACACGGACGACCACCATGCCGTGGCGGTGGAAATCCTCCAGCCTCAACCGCCCGAACCCGAAAAGGGCCATCTCATCCACCACTCGCTGGATCACCGAGGCGTAGGGGAGGGAACGCACCAGGAGGCGGCGCCAACCGTAGAGAACGTTGCGCTCCAGGTATTCATGGACCGAGGCCTTCTGCCCGCGGACGTAGAGTTCGGTGATGTTCACGCCCAGCCTGCTCTCCAGTTCCGACCACAGGAAGGGATAGTAGGAGGCCTCGAAGAAGACCATGCGCGATGTTGGGTCGCTTCGCGAGGTCACGGTTCCGCTGGCCCGCCAGACATAGCGGCGGGAGAGATGGCGGGGCAGGCCGCACCGGCGGCAGCGGGAAAGGCTCATGCTCGGCTGATCACCTCCCACATACCGAACATAGGGCTTTGCCGGGCGGGGTTTCCGCGGCAGGGGCCTCGGCGATCCCCGTCCTCTTCACCAGCCGCGCCTGGAAGGCTTCAGGGGGCCGCCGTCCCGGCAAGCTCGGCCATCCGGTCCAGGACCTTGTTCAACTGCTCCATCTTCTCGCCGTAACCCGCCCAATCGCCGGAGCGCAGCGCCGCCTGAGCCTCGTCGTAGAGGCGGTTGGCCTCCGCCACCAGGGCCGCCAGGTCGCCCCCGGGTTGAGGTTGGGGCTGCGGCTGGGGCGGCTGTGGAGCGGCTTCCCCGCCGAAGAGGGCGCGCAGCGCCTCCTGAAGGGTGGGCTTCATCTCCACCTTGTCCCCAAAGCCCACGATGACCCTCTTGAGCTGCGGGATGGCCGGGTTGGTGGCCAACAGGTAGAGCGGCTCCACGTAGATGAGGGACTCCTCGATGGGGATGACCAGGGTGTTCCCCCGGATGACCCGGGAACCGGCCTGGTTCCACAGGGTTATCTGCTCCGATATCTCCGTCTTCTGGTCCACCAGGGACTCGAACTGCTGGGTTCCGTTCACCAGCTTCCCCGCCGGGAAGGAGAAGTTGAGTAGCCTTCCGTAATTGGGGAAGTCGCAGCGGGCCGCCACCCAGTCCACCATGTTTGACTTCCCCCTGGGGTTGAAGGGGAGCATGATCACCATCTCCTCCCTCTCCTCCCCGGGGATCTTGAGGATCACGTAATAGGGAGTCACCGGCTGCGGCTCCGCCCCCGCCCCGTAGGTCTCGGTGGACACGTCCCAGACGTCCTCCTTCTGGTAGAAGGCGCTGACGTCGTTTATGTGATAGGTGCGGAACATCTCCATCTGGATGGAGAAGAGGTCCTCCGGATAGCGCACATGCCGCTTGAGGTCCTCGGGCATCTCCTCCATGGGGGTGAAGAGGTGGGGGAAGATCCTCCCGTAGGTGAGGGCTATGGGGTCCTCGGGGTCGGCCAGGTAATAGGTGAGCCTCCCGTCGTAGGCGTCGATGACCACCTTCACCGAGTTGCGGATGTAATTGAAATCTCCGTTGTAGGGCTCGGAATAGGGATAGAGGTCGGTGGTGGTGTAGGCATCGATGATCCAGGCCAGCCGGCCCTCCTCGGTGACCACCAGGTAGGGGTCCCCGTCCAGGCGGAGGAAGGGGGCCACCTCCAGGGCCCGCTCCTTGATGTCGCGACGGAACATGAGGCGCGAATCGCGGTGGATGTAGCCGCTGAAGAGGAAGGATATGTCGCGGTTACGGATGGTGAAGGCCAGCCTCCTCAGAAAACCGGAGACCGGGATCCCTCCCATGCCCTCGTAATAGGGCTCCACGTACTTGTTGGTGTTGCCCAGGGGATAGTCGATCTCCGGCGCTCCCGTGCGCACCACCACGTAGTCGTGCGCCTTCTCCCCGTAATAGATCTCCGGACGGGTTATCTCCACCCCCATGCCCTCCTCGGAGACCGGCGGTATGTCCCTGACCAGCAGCACGGGGTCGCCCTCCTCGGTTATCCGGTTGGTGGGGCTCATGACCACCCCGTAACCGTGGGTGTAGGAGAGGTGCACGTTCTGCCAGGAACGAGCGTCCTCGCGCAGCTGGTTCACGTCCAGCTCCCGACCGGAGACCAGCATCTGGGTGTACTTCCCGTCGAACACCGTGTAACGCTCCACGTCAACGTCACCGAAGTCGTACTCCTGCCGCAATTCCTGGCGCTGGTTGTAGACCTGCTGCACCAGGCGCGGGTCCCAGATGCGGATGTTGCTCACCGTTGCCTCGTTGGCCAGTATGTCCTGGTAATCCAGGTCCGCGGAGGCCGGGAAAAGGCGCCTCTCCACCGTGGCCCCTTCACCTTCGTCCTGGATGCGGAAGGCGTCCTGGGTGAACTCGATGTTGTAGCCTATGTACTCGCTCTCCCTGGCCAGTTCCTTGGGCTTGACCACATAGGTCTGGACGATGAAGGGGTAGAGGGACCCGGCCAGGAGGGAGACGATCACGATGCCCACCACTCCGGCCAGGGGAAGGCGCCAGCCCCGGTAGCGGATGTTGAGCAGGAACAGGGTGGCGCAAACCAGGCAAGTGGCGATGAGTATCCAGTAGGCCGGGATGCGTGCGTGCAGGTCGGTGTAAGTGGCGCCGGCCACCGGCCCGTTGTGGGAATGGAGCAGGGAAAGCATGTCCAGGCGGAAACGCCAGGCCTGGACCAGGAGCAGGAGCCCGGCAAGGACGGAGAGGTGGGCCTTCACGTGAGGCGCGAAACGGCGCCCCTTGGCCCCGAAGTTGATGGCCCCGTACAGGAAATGCACGGCCACCGCGGCGAGGGCGGTGAAGAAGAGCACGGTGAACAGCCAGCCGCTGAAATAACGCAGGAGGGGGAACTCGAAGACGTAGAAACCCAGGTCCTTGCCGAAGACGGGGTCCGCCTTGCCGAAGGAGGCGTGGTTGAAGAACTTCAGGACGTTCTCCCACTGCGCGGCCGATCCCCATCCGACGAAAAAGGAGATCACGGCGGACCCTATGAGCAGGCCCCGGTCCAGCCACCGCCCCGCGCTCTCCCTGAAGCGCAGCACCGACTCCTCCACGGGGGAGAGCTCGGAGAGCGGCCTCTCGTAGCGGGGGGTGATCCGCCTGGCCAGGTAGACGTTCCCGTAGAATACGGCGAAGAAGAGGGCTGCGAAGGTGAAGAAGAGCCATATCTGGGTGACGAGCCTCTTCCAGAACACGGATGTGTAACCGACCTCCCTGTACCACAGATAGTCGGTGTAGAAGGTGGAGAGCCAGGACGCGCTGAGCAGGAGCACCACCAGGACGAGGATGAGGATGCCCGCAATCCACTTGGTGCGCGGGCTTATCCTGCCCCACCTCTCCCGGAAGCCCCCTCCCTCATCCCGGACCTCCTTCCGGCTCAGGAAGGGCAATTCCTCCCTCCCCGACCGGCGGAAGAGGGATTCCCAGGGAAAGCGGTTCTCCTCCAAGTCTCTTCTCCTTCACTCCAAACCGAGTCCTTCACTCCATCGCCTCATCCCCGGTCCTTCAATCCATCCCGGGTTCGCACGGGAAAGGCCATTCTCCGCCAAGGCATCTCCCGGCGCGATACGACGACCTCTCTATACGTCCCCCGGCGCCTTCCCCACGGGCCTCATTTTGATCCCCAGGGTCCTCGTTTCATATGGTTCTATATGGTTTCGGCGGCTTGATACCTCCGCCCGATGCACGCCGGAGGGCCCATCTCTTTCGGTTCCGCCAACCCAGCGAGTCTCCCGCGGCGGAACCGGGCACCGGTCAAGGCCTTGACCTCTGCGGTCCCCACCTTCGGTTCATATCATGGCCACGTTCAAGGCGGGCATATATCCCCGTTCTCTATAATATTCCCACCTCCCAGTCCATTTCGGCCATACCCGGCCCCCGTCCCCCATTCGTCCCGCAAAGGCTCGTGCGCCCGCATACGGCCAAAACATGGCCACAGGACATCCGCAACCATACCCCTCCCATCCGCCCTTCGCCGCTCGACCCCGACCATCACAGGGTCCGCCTGCCCCGCCGAAAACCACATCCCAAACCCGACGCCGAGTTGTCCCTCCGGGCACGAACCTTCCCCCGATTCTCGGCCTGGAAAGGGAGATGGCGGCGAGGTGCCGCGAGTTCACCGGATGCCCGCCAGCTTCTTGTAGGCCTCCACCACCGCGGGGAGGTTTTCTCCCGCTCTCCCCAGGCAGACCAGGTCGGCCAGCTGGTCGTGGCAGGTGCTCACGGTGTTGAAGAAGATGAGCCTCCCTCCGCGTCGCTTGGTATATTCGGGAAGGGCGGCGGCAGGATAGACCTCCAGGCTGCAGCCGATGACCAGCATGAGGTCCGAGGTGGAGGCCAGTTCCGCCGCCCTGGCCAGCACCCTCGAGTCCAGGGGCTCCCCGAAGAAGACCACGTCCGGCTTGATGAGCGCCTGGTCCTGGGGACAGTAGGCCACCCTTTCCCCGCCGGCGCTCAGCTCCTTCATCTCCTCCAGGGTGAAGACGCGCCCGCAGCTCATGCAGTGGCCGGTGCGGTGCGTGCCGTGCAGTTCCAGCACCTCTGTGCTTCCCGCCCTCTGGTGCAGGTGGTCGATGTTCTGGGTTATCACCGCTCGACATTTACCTAATTTTTCCAATTCAGCGAGGGCGTAGTGTGCCGGGTTGGGCTCCGCCCCCTCCAGGAGCGGGTTGAGTTCCCTGGCCATCTCCCAGAACCGTTCCGGGTGATGGATAAAGGACTCGTAGGTGCCGTAGAGCAGCGGGTCGTATCTGCTCCAAAGGCCCCCCGGGCTGCGGAAATCGGGGATACCGGATTCCACCGAGATGCCGGCCCCGGTCAAGGCCACCACCTGAAAGGAATCCAGTATCATCTGCGCCGCGAGCCGGATGCGGTCCTTATGAAGATCCCGTTCCCCTGCCGAGCAGCTCATCCCGTTTTCCCTCCGTCGATCACATGGGGAAACCGCATGGGGAGATTATAACACGGCAGCGGGAAGCCCTCGCCTGCCGACGGGCGCGGGACGCGGAAGCGGGGATGAAGGGTCAGGGAACGGTACCCAGGCTGTTGTGCCCTCCCTCCCAGGCCTGGTGGTAGAGGAAATACATGGAGCGCTCCGCGACCAGGCCACGATCCGAGGCCACCTGGAGGGCGACGTCCCTGCCCTCACCCACCTCCCGGTTCACGAAGACGGTGACGCGCCTCCCGGGCGGCACCTCCAGGTCCTGCCCGCTCGTCTCCCCGCCGGAGAAGGCGTAGGTGACGTGCACGTTCGCCGTCTCCTCTCCCGGGTTGAAGAGGAGCAGCCACTCATCGAAACCGGCGTGGGTGCATCCCTCGGCGAAGTACCACTCCGGGGACGGAGAGGGGGCGCCAACGGTGATGTGCCCGCCGTCCCACATCCCCCCGTAATTGAAGTACATGGGGCGCTCGGCCACTATGGGCTGGCTGGAATGCACGGAGAGGGCCACGTCCCGCCCCGGGCCCACCTCCTGGTTGACGTTGACCGTGAAACGCCTCCAGGCGGGGAGGGAATAGGTCCGGGATTCCGAGTCCCCGTCGGCGAAGAGGTATCTCACCTCCACGGTGGCCTCCTCGGCTCCCGGATTGGCCAGGCAGAGCCACTCCTCGAAACCGGCGTGGGTGCATCCCTCGGCGAAGTACCAGTCCTGGGAGAGCTCTTTCGCCGGGAGGGAGCAGTGGCCGCCGCGCCAGTCCGTCCCGTAACGGAAATAGACGGAGCGTTCGGCGTATATCCGGTCCTGGGCAGTGACCTGCAGGGCCACGTCACGGTCCGATCCGATCTCGGAGTTCACGTAGATGTTGGTGCGGGAATGGGCGGGAAGGTTGTAATAACGGATACGGTTGGCTCCCTGGGCCACCATGTAGGTCACGGTGACCGTATACTGGCTCTCATAGGGATTGAAGAGGGTCAGCCACTCCTCGAATCCCGCCCTCGTGCACCCCTCGGCGAAATAGGCGGGCACGGCCTGGGGCTGCTGGTAAACGGTGAAGGGATAGGGATTGCTGGAGCCCATGAGGGTGGTGACCACCACCGGACCGCTGGTGGCCCCTTCGGGCACCACCACCACGATGTAGGTATCCGTCCACAGGATGGCCGTCCCGGCATCCACGCCGTTGAAGGTGACCGTGCACACCCCGGGAACCTGCATGGGGCCGAAGTCCGTGCCCTGGATGGTCACCGGGATCCCCGGCCAGGCGGCGGAGGGGAAGATGTTCTCGATGACCGGAACCTGCTGGGCGACCACGTCCCCCACACCCGAACGCCTCCCCGCACCTCCACCGGGTGACGCCGCGGCGTGCGGGACCACGAGGAGCAAGGCGACCGCCGCGAGGACGGCACCGCGCAGGAAACGGAATCGATAACCAAGATCTTCCATGGGACTCCCCCCGACATCGTTATCCTTATCAACCGCCGAAACGGGCCTACGGCCGGCCCGACGACTTCCTCAATCCAACATCGCGGACCGCATACCCATTATAACCCCACAGCGGGGGAACCCCGCTCCCTCAAGCCACAGCGAGGTCCGGCGATACGAAGGGCGGGAAATACAGGCCGGGCACCAGAATTCGGAACATCGCCGCCCTCTTCCCGGCCGAAAACCCCTGTTCCTTCACGCGCGCCGAAGGTTCTGAATAAGCGTCCTGGCGGCGCGTTGCCTTCCTCCGGTCCGAAAACCCCCGTTCCTTCACGCGGGCCGGAGGTTCTGAGATAATATTTAAGGCGGCGGACAGAAAGGGGCGCTGATGCAAGGAAGGATCCTCATAATCGACGACGAGCCCGAGATACTCAACGCCGTCAAGTTCTACCTCGAGGACGAGGACTTCGAGGTCCACGTGACCACGGACGGGACACGCGCCGTGGAGCTGGCGGAGTCCGTACGGCCGGACCTCATAATCCTCGACGTGATGATGCCCGTCCTGGACGGCATCCAGGTCTGCCGCCAGCTGCGTTCCCGCACCCGCACGCGCATGATACCCATCATCTTCCTCACCGCCCGGGAATCGGTAGAGGACAAGATAAGGGGTCTGGAAGCTGGCGGGGTGGACTATATAACCAAACCCTTCGTGAACCAGGAACTCCTGGCGCGCATCAAGGCCCACATCCGGCTCAGCCAGGAGAACCTGGCCGGGCACCCGGTAACCGGGCTCCCCGGGGCTTCCTCCGTGGAGGAGGAGGTGAACCGCAGGCTGCACGAGGGCAGGATATTCACCGCCGTCTTCGCCGAGGTGGAGCACATGCAGGAGTACCGCGAGGCCTACGGGGTGAGCCGCGGCGACCGCTTGCTCCTGCAACTGTCCCGGATGTTCGAGGAGGAGATGGAAAACCTCGCCAGGGGGGAGGGGTTCCTGGGCCACGCCTCCTATTACGACTTCGTGTTCCTCTGCCCCCCGGACAAGGCGGAGGCCCTTTGCTCCCGCCTCGTGGAACGCTTCGAGTCCGAGAAGGGGGAGTTCTATCTCGAGCAGCACCGCAGGCGGGGAGAGCTGGTGTACTACGACTACCGGGGGAACACGGTACACGCTCCCCTGGTCAAGCTGGTGCTGGGCGGAGTCTGCAACTCCCGCCGCTTCGTGGCCACCTATACCGCCCTGGCGGAGTGGTCGGCGCAGGCGCTCATGAAGGCCCGCTCCTACGGGAGGAGCGCGTTCGTCCTGGAGGAATGAGGTTGGCCGGGGAACTGGTCCTGGTGGTGGACGACGAGCCCAACATCGTGGAACTGGCCCGCCTCTACCTGGAGAAGGAGGGCTTCCGGGTGGCCGAGGCGCGCAGCGGGGAGGAGGCCCTCCGCCTCTTCGAGGAGTTGCATCCGACCCTCATGGTCCTGGACATCATGATCCCCGAACCGGACGGATGGGAGGTGTGCAGGCGCATCCGCTCCCGCTCCACCCTTCCCATAATCATGCTCACCGCCCGGGAGGACGAGGTGGACAAGGTGGTGGGGCTGGAACTGGGGGCCGACGATTACCTGACCAAGCCATTCAGCCCCCGCGAACTGGTGGCCAGGGTGAAGGCGGTGCTGCGCCGCACCAGTCTCTCGGGAGAACCGCGGGACGTGCTGCACGTCGACGACCTGGTGATCGACTCCTCCCGGCGGAAGGTTTTCCAGCGGGAAAGAGAGGTCGAGCTGACTCCCCGCGAGTTCGACCTCCTCTATACCCTGGCTCTCAACAGAGGCATCGTGCTCAGCAGGGAGAAGCTGCTGGAGAGGGTCTGGGGTTATGACTATTACGGGGACACGCGGACGGTGGACGTGCACATCCGCCACATCCGGGACAAGCTGGGCGACAACCCGCAGGAGCCTCGGTACCTGGAGACGGTATGGGGGGTCGGGTACAAGTTCCGGGAAGGTAAGCGATGAGGCCCCACCGAAGGACCAGGCCCCTGTTCCGCTCCCTACGCGCCCGCTTCCTCTTCCACTTCCTCGTCCTCACCGCCCTCAGCCTCCTCATATTCGGCTCCCTGTTCGCCTACTTCATCTGGAGGGAGAACCGGCGGCTCCTGGACCGGGCCCGTTCCGAGCTGGTGGAGCAGGCCAAGGAGATGGCGCGCGATCTCCAGCTGGCGCTCTCCCTCTCCCGCCAGTACCCGGACATGCCCCTGGTCAACCTGGAGCGCCTGGCCCAGCTGCTCCGCCTGGAGGGCAAGCTGATAAACGCCCTCAGCCTGGTGGTCAGCCGGGAAGGGGTGGTCATAGCGCCCCGCCCCCTCGCCCCGCGCGTCCCGAGGCGCCTGGAGGCGGACATCCTGGCGGAGGACGAGGTCAAGGCGCAGGAGATGGAGCTTCCCCAGCTGGGCAAGGTGATGGTGGTCTCCCTTCCGCTGGACCAGCCGGGACAGGACCAGGGGAAGGAGTACTTCAACCTGGTGGTCATCAAGGGGATGGAGGACCTCGTGACCTCGCCCGCCTCCACCCTGACCCGTTACCTGGCGCTGGCGGGCGCCGTGGCCCTGGCGGTCAGCGTGCTGTTGGCCCTCTACCTGAGCAACTACGTCTCCCGGCCGCTGCACGACCTCAGCCTGGCCGCCTGGGACCTGGCCCATGGCGACCTGGAGCGCAGGGTAGAGGTCTCCGGCGGGGACGAGATCGCCAAGCTCTCGGAATACTTCAACTACATGGCGGAGAGGATAGCCCGCAGCACGCGCCTGCAGAAGGAGTTCGTGGCCAACGTCTCCCACGAGATACGCACGCCCCTGACCTCCATCGAGGGGTTCTCCCAGGCCCTCCTGGACGGGGTGGTGGAGAGCGGGGAGGACCGCAGGCGATACCTGGAGATCATCGTGCGGGAGTCCAGCCGTCTCAAGAGGGTGCTCTCCCAGCTCCTGGCCCTCTCCCGCATCGACGCGGGGGCGTGGGCCCTCCACCCCTCCCCCATTTCACCGCGCGAGTTCCTAGAAGGCCTGGCCGAGAAGCTGCGCCCCAGGGCGGAGGAAAAGGGGCTCCGGTTCTCACTGCAGCTCGCCGAGGGCCTTCCCGGGGTGGAGACGGACGCCGACGCCCTGGAGCAGGTCCTCACCAACCTGGTGGACAACGCGGTGAAGTTCACACCGCCGGGAGGAACGGTCACCCTCTCCGCCGACCGCATACCCGCCGGCGCCCTCCGTATCCAGGTGAGGGATACGGGAAAGGGCATACCGCCCGAGGACCTGGACAGGGTCTTCGACCGTTTCTTCCGGGTGGAACGCTCCCGATCCCAGGACCACGGAGGTTCCGGGCTGGGGCTGGCTCTGTGTCGCGAGCTGGTCACCCTCCTGGGAGGGAGGATCACCGCCTGGAGTGAACCGGGCCGGGGGAGCGTCTTCACCGTCGACCTCCCGGAGCGCCTTTCCATGGGGAGGTGAGCATGCCCGAGCTCCCGGAGGTGGAGACGATCCGCCGCCAGCTGGACCCCGAGCTCCGCGGGGCGCGCATCACAGGTGTGGAGGTGCACCTGCCTAGGTTGGTAAAATATCCCAGCCCATTGAGTTACCGCCGCGCTCTGCGGGGAAAGAGGATCCTGGAGGTAGGGCGGAGGGGGAAATACCTCCTCCTGCGCCTGGAGGGCGGCCGGATACTGGTCGTCCACCTGGGGATGAGCGGTTCCCTGCGTTTCGCCTCCCCGGGTGGTGAACGGCCCCGCCATACCCACCTTGTCTTCCATCTGGATGACGGAAGGGAACTCCTCTACGTGGACCCGCGCACCTTCGGGGAGACCGCCCTCCTGCGGGAAGGCGACCTAAGCCCTCTTCCCGGCCTGGACCGGCTTGGCCCCGAGCCCCTGGAGGCGGGGTTCACCCCCGGCGAGCTGGCGCGGGCCCTGCGGGGCAGGTGCCGGGTCAAAGCGGCCCTTCTCGACCAGTCCCGGGTGGCGGGCATCGGCAACATTTACGCCGACGAGGCGCTGCACCGCGCCGGCATCCATCCTCTGCGCCGGCTGGACGAGCTGGAAGGGGAGGAGATGGAAAGCCTGCACCGGGCCATGCGCGAGGTGCTCTCCGAGGCCCTGAGCCGCGGCGGTTCCTCGGTGAACGACTACGTCGACACCCGGGGCGAGAAAGGGAGCTTCCAGGCCAGCCACCGCGTCTACCGGCGCGCCGGCGAGCCCTGCTTCCGTTGTGGAGAGCTCATCCGAAAGGTCCGGGTCGCCGGCCGCGGGACCTATTTCTGCCCCCGCTGCCAGCGCTGAGGCACGAGGGCGCGCCGCCTCTCATCCCTGTATCCCGGCGGTAGGAAGGAGGAGTACCTGCGTCACCTCGCCATCTTTTGCGGGACGCTTCGGCACGGGCCGGAATGCGGTGAGGGTGGCCCCCCAGAACATGGCCAGGGCACGGGTGAGCCCGAGGCTGGACTTCCCGTTGCGCCGCCGCCTCATCTTCACCGGGACCTCCCGGACCACGAGGTCGCGGCAGACGAGGAGGTGCAGGTCGGAGACCTCGGGGTAGCGCACCGCCTTCCTCTCCGCCAGAAGGGACATAGCGTGGCGGGAATAGGAGCGGAAACCGGAGGTGGGATCGGAGAAGTCACGGCGCACCCACAGCCGGAGGAGGAAACGGAAATAGGCCATCCCCGCCCGCCGCGGGAAGGTTATCCTGCCCTCGTACCCCCCTCCCTCCAGAAAGCGTGAACCCACCACCACGTCCGCATTCCCCTTGAGAACCGGCCAGAGGAGGGAGGGCACGCACTCCACGGGGTGCTGGCCGTCGCCGTCCAGCCTCACCACGGCCCGGTAACCCTTCCGCAGGGCGAAGGCCATGCCCAGGCGCATCATCTCCCCCAGGCCGAGGTTCTTCTCCGACCGCAGGACCATGGCGCCCGCCTGCAGCGCCTCCGCGGCGGTCCCATCCTTAGAGCCGTCGTCCAGGACCAGGACATCCAGGGTGGGATACCTCTCGCGGACCTCGCTCACCACCTTCGCCACGTTCCCCTCTTCATCGCGGGCGGGGATCATCACCAGGGTACCGTTTCCCTCTCCGGCCCCCCACTCCCGCGGCTCCAAGGGCCAGCGAGCAGGACCTTCCTCTCCGCCGTCCCCCTTTCCTACGGAGCGACGCCTCACGGCATCCAGGAGTACCACCAGGGCCGCCAGAGCGGAAAGCACATAGGCCACCCACATGGGCAGGACCGTTCCCATGTCCTTCACCTCCTCGACCTCCGAGTCTTTGGCATCCTTCCGTACCACCAGGTAGGGCCCCGCCCCACCCGCCACCGACCAGCCCCGCCGGGATAGAGGCCCTCCGCCAAATACAGGTCCGGAGAGCTTGCCGGCCACGGCAGGTGTGGCGATGATCGCCAGGTCGGCCTGGTCCGGCCCGGCCTCCCCGGCCTCGGGACGAACCTCGTGGAACATGCCCCGCGTGGCGTATCTCCCGGTCATGGCGTAGATGAAATCCCCCAGTATGCCGCTGGACACATACACCAGGTCACCCGGCTCGCTGCATCTCTCCACCAGCCGCACCAGCTCCATGTTCTCGGGGCCAAAGGCCGTGGCGCCTCCCGCAGGCAGGCGGAGCTCCTGCAACCCCGCCAATGCGGTGAGCGACGTGGGCTGGAACTTAAAACGGGGAGAGGAGGAGGCACGCTCGGAAGTGGAGGGGGGCGCGAACCGCGGAAGGCCTCTGCCGGCGGGCATCCCTCCTCCTCCCGGAGCCGCGGCCGCCGGGGAGGTGCCCCGGCCGGGTCCGGGGACCGGATGCCGCATCCCAGAGCCGGGAGACGAACCCCAGGAGAATACGGGATCCGCCGCCAGCAGGGGGAGGAGCAGGGCACAGGAGGCCGCGGCCACCAGGGCAGACGACCAGGCCGGCGAGCTCACCCACCTCTCCAGCCTCCTGCGGCCGGTCTCGAAAAGCGCGTCCAGGGCCACCGCGCCCAGCATGGCCAGGGGAAGGAAGACGTGCCCCTGCCAGAACCGGTTGGGATAGAAGAAGGCTATAGGCACCATGGAGAGGAAAAAGGAGGGCAGCAGGAAGTAACTTCCCTTCTTCCGGTAACAGACCACCATCCCGGCGGCGGCGGCGATCCAGACAAGGATGTGGAGGGCGAATCCTCCCCCCGCCCCCGGCTCCGAGAAGCTCAAGGAGGAGAGGTTGTCGAGGACGACCAGCGCCCAGGGTATGTAGAGCAGGTAGGCCGCGGCCAGCACGGCGAGTATCCTCCTCCAGTACTCCCGGCGGTGCACGAGGTAGATAAGAAGCGCCAGGGCCAGAAGGTGGCCCAGGACCAGGTGGGAGTACAGGCTCAGCGCGAGGAGCACGGAGGCTGCAGCCCTCCTTCCCCTCTCCAGGGCCAGGAAGAGCAGGGGCGCAATGACCAGAACCAGGGAAGCGGCGATGGTCACCCCCGTCTGCCAGAGAAAGGCGGCGGGCACGGCCAGCAGGAGCAGGGAGAGGAAAGCGGCACGGGAGCCGAACAGCTGCCGCATGGCCCACCACAGGGCGAGCATGATGAGCGGGAACATGAACATGCAGACCAGGGTGATGGTGGTGGCCTCGGAGAGCCCCATGTCCTCCAGAAAGGACATGCCCACATGCAACAGGGGTGGGTAGAGGTGCGGCCGACCCGCGGGGGCGAAGTCCCAGAAATCCCAGGTGGTCACCCCTCCGGCCTCCCGGAACCCCCGCGTCACGGCCATGTGGTAGGGAGCGTCCAGGAACACCGGGTAGAGGGAGTGATTGGCCAGGATGAGGGCCAGGACGAGCAGCATGAAGAGGAGGGAGAGCACGTCCCAGATGCCCAGCCTCCCTCGGAATCGCTTCTCCGGCTTCTCAGTCCTTCCCATCCCCTCTCCTCCGTCCGGGACGGGCCTTCCCACTTTCCTGCATAGATAATCAGCGCCGGGTTTTAAGTTTCTCTTGGCCGGATGTAAAGATTCGGTTAAGAGAGGTGACGAGGGGCATCCCACAGTGATGGCCTACCTTCTCATGTATTGGCCTTAAGGTTTGAGCCCGCGACACGGGTTGCTCTCGCCCGATGACACACCTCGCTCTCTGTGACGGGTGAACGCCGAGAGAATCATCGGCCAAGCGCCTCGAGGCCAGCGGCCAGATGTCGGGCTCAGCCAGCGGACGGCAAGCCCGCCGGGAACCACGCCGTCGGGGAGAGCACAGGGAAAAACGCGGGTCCGGCTACCATGCACGGTAGACCAGGGGCCCCCGCAGCCCCAGGACGGGGATTTGCCCGGCGATCGTGAGTAGTCGCAGGCAGAAGAACCGCTCTTTTCGCTCAGGGAAAAGAAAAAAACTGCGCATCGTAGGGGGGCGGCTCCGGAAGGACCCGGTGAGCGGTAGCCGCGGGGTCAGCGGGGGTTAACGGAAGTACATGGGGCGCT
>NZ_JACVJJ010000113.1:0-5001 GCF_015711935.1 Candidatus Solincola tengchongensis | reverse complement strand
AGGAAGTGACCCTCTTCGCCGCCGGTCCCTCCCGAACCTTGGCCCGCCAGGTGATAAGCCTGGAAGAGGCTCCTACCTCGCACATGGGGGAAACCCTCTTCGACGCTTACCACGTGGGGCAGGCCTATAGGATGATCTCCTCAGGACCCTACGATCTGGTCCACGACCATTCCGGGTTTCTGGGCCCGGCCTTCGCTGCACTCCTCTCCCAGCCCGTGGTCCACACACTGCACGGCCCCTTCACCGCTGACACGCGCCTATTCTACCGGGCTTTCCGTGATGACTGCTATTACGTCGCCATAAGCCGAAGGCAGCGCGACTGCTGCCCGGAACTGAACTACCTCGGCGTAGTACCAAACGCCGTGGACGTTGAAGAGCACCGCTTCGCCGGGGAGAAGGACGATTACCTGGTCTGCGTGAGTCGCATCTGCGAGGCCAAGGGGACGGAGCACGCCGTGCGCCTGGCCCGGAGGGCGGGAAGGCGCATCCTTCTGGCAGGGAAGATCGACCCCGGGCGCGACAGGGAGTATTTCGAGCGGCGGGTGCGTCCCCTGCTGGATGGGGAGAACGCCGTATACCTCGGGGAGGTCTCCCAGGCGGAGAAGGTGTGCCTGATCTCGCGGGCCGCCGCCTTCCTCTTCCCCATCCAGTGGGAGGAGCCCTTCGGGCTGGTGATGGCAGAGTCCCTGGCATGCGGGACGCCGGTCCTGGCCACGCGTTGGGGAGCGGCGCCGGAGGTCGTAGAGCACGGGGTGACCGGTTTCCTGGCCGACACGCCGGAAGGACTGCTGCCCTTCCTGGACCGCATCGACGAAATCGACCCGCTCACCTGCCGCCGGGCGGCGGAGGAGAGGTTCAGCCCCCGAGCCATGGCCGAGGGCTATTTGGAAATATATGCCAAAGCGCTGGACATGCATCGCAAGCGCCTGCGTCCCGTGCACGCCCGGCCCGCTTGACAAAGCCCGGCCACCTCAGGCCTTGACCGCTCTCCTTGCCAGCATGGCTGCGCGGATATAGATTTAATCCCGCACGACGGCTCAGTAAAGCTGTTTTCTGAATGTGAGGTAGAGGGATGCATTACGACGTGGCGGTGGTGGGGGCGGGACCCGCCGGCTGCATGGCCGCCAGGGAGCTCGCCTCGAGAGGGTTCAAGGTGCTCCTCCTGGACAAGTACGGGTTGCCCAGGGAGAAGGCCTGCATGGGCCTTCTGTCCCCGGAGGGCAGGCGGTTGTTGGAGGAGGGCTTCGGCCCGCTCCCCGCGGAATGCCTGGCGGAGCCGGCGGAAGCCCTGGGGGTGAAGGTCTTGAGTGATGGAGGAGGCGAATACCTTCTTCCCTTTTCCGGGGAGGGGCTCTGGGTGAGGCGCGCATCTCTCGACGCTTTCCTGGCCAGGGCGTGCGGGGCCGAGGTGCGGGACGGGTGCCGGGTGACGGAGGTGACCGTCGGGAGGTTCTACGTCCGCATACGCTTCCTCCATGAGGACGATGAGGAAGAGGCGGAGGCCACCTATCTTGTGGGAGCGGACGGCGCGGAGAGCTTGGTGGCCAGGATGGTCCGCCCCGAGTTCTACCGGTTACACACCCTACCCGCGCTGGAGAGGACGGTGCTGGTCCTCTGGGAGGGGGAGGCGGACTGGGACTCCCGGTGGTTGGGAATGGTGGCCTTGGCGCGAGGTGAGGGGTTGGGAAGGTTCTTCGTGCGCGCCGGGACGGTGGGCATGGCGGTGAGCTGCGGGGAGGAGCACCGCTGGCAGAGGGAGCTGGATACCCTCAGTGAGTTCCTCTCCCGCCGCATAGGACTGGCGTTGAGGGGGGAACCGGTGCGCATGCTCTCCGTTTCCAACCGCATGGCACGGGGCGGCAGGTTCAACCTCGGGGCGGGAAGCGCCCTCCTGGCCGGCGAGGCGGCCGGATTTCTCGACCCCTGGGGTTTCGGCATCCGCCTGGCCCTGGAGAGCGGGAAGCTGGCCGGGGAATGCATCGCCGATAGCGCTGGGGAGAACGTCACCCCTCACCTGCACTACCTGCGGCGGGCCCGTCCCGTGCTGGAGATGTGGGCGGCTCGGGGGAGGAAGCGGCCCGCCGGGATGGTGGGTGAGTTGGACTTGAGCCCGTGGTCAGACGAGAGGGGACGCACGGCGCGACGCGATCTTCGTTCTCTGCGGCGGCGCCTGGGCCGTTGAGGCCGGGACCGCGGGCGCCCGGCTCAGGAGGAGGCAAGAGGCCGGTTGACGTCGATCTCCGTGACCTCACCGGTGGTGGAGCGCAGGGCGAAGACGATTCCCTTGGTATTATATTCCAGGACGGTCACCTGCTCGCCCTGGTGGAGGCCGGCGGTCTGCCTCTCCGGTGTCCCGAACTCCTTGATCACCTCCGCCTGGGAGGAACCGATGCCCACCCCCTTGGGGGTCCTTCCGGCGTAGGGATGGCGTAGACAGATGGAGACCACGGTGTCGAAGTCGTCCAACCCCTTGCCCTTGTCGCGGTCCTCCAGGTAGACGGTGAGCTTCCACGTTCCGTATCCCCCGGTGTAAGTGGCGTATACCAGGCCTTCCGTGGTGTGACCGCTGGAATCCGGAGGTCCGTAGATTTCCCTCACGGACCGGAAGTCGGCCCCTATGCCGATGCCCGCGGCGGACTGTCCCGGAAGGATGGGGTCCGCCCGGTGGGATCCGAAGATCCCCTCCGCGCTCGCCCCCTCTCCGGACTTTTCCTCCACCGGGCGCAGTCCCCCGTAAGCGGTCACCATGACGGTGACCACGCCCTCCAGAGAGCTTATGAGGAACTCCACGCCGCGGTCGGCATAGGAGTAGAGGAAAAGCTCACCGTATTCGGTGGAGGAGGTGGAGACGTTCGGGCAGGAACCGAATTCTTCTTCCACCTCCCCGGCGGTGCTGCCTATTCCCACCCCGCCGGAGGTCCTTCCGGCGTAGGGCGAAGAGACCTCCACCGCGCCCACCTCGTCATCCGGGTCGAGGTACCCGTTTCCCTGGTCGTAAAGGGTGACCACCAGGATCCAGGAGGCGGGGTCGTCGATCTTCCCGCCCTGGCGGGTGCGGCCGTAATAGGCATACAGGTAGCCGCCGTCCCGCCGGTGTTCTTCCGGCTCCCCGTGGACCTCGAGGACGGCGGAGAAGGCGCTCCCGATCTCGATGTCAGCGGCCGAGTAGCCGGGAACGATGGGATCCCTCTCCCAGGAGTGCAGGTCTTCGCGGCCGTTTCCGCAAGCGGATACGGCAAGCGCGAGCAGCGCCGCCAGTGCCGCCACAGCGGTTTTCCGGAAACCGGCCCCTTGGCCTACGCGCTTCTCAACGGACATGAACGTCTCATCCTTCCCCTCGGCCCCCCCGCCTCTCCCCGGAGTAGGAGACCGGCAGGCCCAGGTTTATGGCCAACGCTTCCGCGACCAGGTAGGCCCGGGTCCGGTTCTCCTCCGGGGAGCCGGACATCTCTGAACGGAACACCCTCCGTTTGCTCCCCCCGCGCCAGCGGAGGTAGACGCGGGCTGAATAGGCGAGGCTCCTCCCCGGGGGCCTTCCATCATCCCCTTCCCTGGGCCCTCCGCCCGACTCCAGGACCACGATCTCTTTTAGATCCTCGCTGAGGTACTTGCGGCGGAGGGGGAGGAAGAAGCGGTAGCGTTCCCATACCACGGCCTTCTCTTCCGGTACGATCACCAGATAGGTGGGAGATGAGAATACAGCCAGGATGCTGTAGAAGAGCAACGCCACGGCGCTTATCCCGGTGGCCATGCGGGCGACCCCCGCAGTCGCCAGCACGGCGCAGGCCACCGCAACGTAAAAGACAAGAGCGTGAAATACCTCCCAGGGACCTCCCCGGACCTCGAACTCCAGGCCTTTTCCCTCGCTTCCCGGGCCGGTCGACATCCCCTCTCCTTTCACGCCGATCGTCCTCGTGAGCGATTATAAACCATACCGGCTCGGGAAACCGCCTCGCCTAATCCTCGACGACCCTATAGACGACGTCGTGTTCGCGAGCGTGCTCCGTGACCTTGATCCCGACGACGTCACCGGGGCCCGCCCGTTCCACCGGGCGGTGTTCGATCTGCATGGATTCCACCTTCTGGGTCCAGTCGGAGGTGTGCCCCTTTACGTGTATGGTGTCCCCGACCTTGAGCTCGTCCTCGAGCTCTATGGCCGCTACGCCCACCTTGCTGAAGTAGTGGGTGACCCTTCCCACCTGTTTCTCCATCTTTCGACCCCCCTTTCGGTATTTACCGTCCCTGCCTTCCGGCGTTCTTACAGCGGGTTGGGACGGTGTCAGGTCCGCTCACGGATATCCTGCGCCCCCGGATAATTTCTCCGTCTGCCCTGCCCATCCCTGTCCGCCCCCGGGCGCGCCCAACCCGGCGGTCCTCACGTCACGCACCGGCGTCTCGATGTCGGGTTCATTCGGCCGCCCCGTTGCTTTCAAGTCGGTTGTTCCCCTTTCAACGCCGGGATAAACCGCCGCCTTCATGCCGGAGAGCGCGCGGGCCTCGCGCATGGCCGGTTATTCGGGAGTGGTGAGGGAACCGGGACGTACGGGGTCGCGGTCTCCGGTTAGGGACCGTAGACCGCCGCGTTGCACCTGACGGTGACGGCAGGGCTTGACGGGGTGCGTCAGCATCGAAGATGCGGGATGCCTTCAGGATGTACTCGCGGAAAGCGCGGTGTCGTCACGGCAGGTGCTCACGGGTTTGCAATGGTCGGGAGCCCGCACCGTCGTCCCGCCGAGACAATAGGAAGTTCGACGGGTCGAAGTCGCGGTCTCTCAATGTTCGACCCGGGACGATCGATATGCAATCCACCGGAGGCCGTTATATAATATCCCTGTTCCGTCCGGAGCGAGGAGGGCAGATGACCGCGGATGAAGATTCCCGGAGGGCGGTGCTGCGCCGTCTTCGCCGCATCGAAGGTCAGGTTCGAGGCATCATCCGCATGGTGGAGGAGGGCAAGGACTGCCACGAGGTCCTCAACCAGGTGGCGGCGGTCCGTTCGGC
>NZ_JACVJJ010000112.1:0-54000 GCF_015711935.1 Candidatus Solincola tengchongensis | reverse complement strand
GTTAGAGGCCTGACCGGCTCCCCCGCCGCGGGCCACACGCGCGCCGCCCGCAGCGAGGCCCGCGAGGGTAGCCCGGCTCACAGCAGTCCCGGGAGGGGGCGGATGACCATCCTCTCCCCGGGGAGGTCTATCTCCACCACCACCTCCTCGATGAGGGGTATGAGGCGTTCTTCTCCGGCCTCGTCCCTCACCACCAACACGTCGTTGGCCCCCGTCTCCATGACCTCCATGACCTCGCCCAGGCAGCGGCCTCCGACGTCGAAGACCCGCAGGCGAAGGAGGTCGTGCTCCCAGTAGGAACCCGGAGGCGGCTCGCCCATCTGTTCCGGGGTGATCATCAGGTATTCGCCCGCCAGTTCACTGGCTCTGGAGCGGTCGTCAACCCCCCGGAACTTCACCAGCAGGGAACCGGGCCCCCCTCGGGCGGCTTCCAGGACCAAGGTCTCCTCCCATCCCTCCACAAGGAAGGCGTTTCCGGGACGAAAGCGTTCGGGATTCGCGGAGAGGACCTCCACCCTCACCCATCCCAGAATCCCGTAGGGCTTGATTACCCGGCCGGCAATCACCCGGGACGGCTTGCGGGAACCGGAAGGCATGGTCCCTCAGTCGATTATCTCCACGATGGCATTGCGCCCTTCCTTGGTGGCCGAGGCCTTTATCAGGGTGCGCATGGCCTGGGCTATCCTCCCGTTCTTGCCTATCACCTTGCCCAGGTCGGAGGGGTCTACCCGCAGCTGCAGGATCACCGACCTCTCCCCTTCCACGGAAGTCACCTCCACACGTTCCGGGTTGTCCACCAGCGCCTTGGCCAGGTATTCGAGAAGCTCCTTCATCTCCGTCCCCCGGCCCTTCCCGTCATCGCTTGCCACTTTTTTCCTCCTGGAACTTCTGCCAGATGCCCTTGATCTCCATGAGCCTGCGTACCTGATCGGTGGGCTGGGCTCCCTTGCGCAACCAGTCCAGGACTTTCTCCTCGTCAAGCTCAATGAGGGAGGGTTCCTGCCGGGGATCGTAGCGCCCCAGGGTCTCGATGAACCTCCCGTCGCGGGGGCTACGGGCGTCGGCCGCCACCACCCGATAATAGGGCTTCTTCTTGCCGCCCATGCGCCTCAATCTGATCCTGACCAACGGACATGCACTCCTTTCCTGAATCCTTCCCGCTCGGCTCGCGGGTCCGCTAGGACTGGAACGGGAACATCTGCCCCAGCCGGCGCGGGGACATCTTCCCGAACTGCTTTATCAGCTTCTGCATCTGCTGGAACTGCTGCAGGAGCCGGTTGACGTCCTGGGTGCTGGTGCCGCTCCCCCTGGCGATGCGCTGCTTGCGGCTGGCCCCGATTATCTGGGGCTTTCTCCTCTCCTCGGGGGTCATGGACTGGATGATGGCCTCCACCTTCTTGATCTGCTTCTCGTCCACCTGGAGCGACCGGAGCTTGGAGGAGGATATGCCCGGTATCATACCCAGTATCTGGTCCAGGGGCCCCATCCTCTTCAGCTGCTGCATCTGCTCCAGGAAGTCCTCCAGGGTGAACTGCTGCTTGCGCAGCTTCTTCTCCAGCTCCCGCGCCCGCTCCTCGTCGTAGGTGGCCTGGGCCCTCTCGATGAGGGTGAGCATGTCCCCCATCCCCAGGATGCGGGAGGCCATGCGGTCCGGGTGGAAGGCCTCCAGGTCCCCTATCTTCTCCCCCACGCTGGCGAATTTTATGGGCTTTCCGGTCACCGACTTGATGGACAGTGCGGCGCCGCCCCGCGCGTCGCCGTCCAGCTTGGTGAGGATGACCCCGTCGAAGCCCACCTCGGAGGCGAAGGACTGGGCGACGTTCACCGCGTCCTGGCCGGTCATGGCGTCCACCACAAGGAGGGTCTCGTGGGGCTTGAACCTCTTCCGGATGTCCACCAGCTCTCGCATCATGTCCTCGTCGATGTGCAGGCGGCCGGCGGTGTCGATGATCACCGTGTCCAGGGCCTCCTTCTCCGCCTTGCGTATACCGGCGGCGATTATCTCCTCCGGTCTCGACCCGCGCTCGGAGTATACCTGGATGCCGGCTTGCTCCCCCAGCTTCTCCAGCTGGTCGATGGCCGCGGGACGATAGACGTCGGCGGCGATCATCAGGGGGTGGCGCCCCTGGCTGCGCAGATGGTGGGCCAGTTTGGCCGTGGCGGTGGTCTTCCCGGAACCCTGCAGCCCCACGAGCATGATCAGCGAGGGGGGCCGCCCGGAGAAGTTGATGCGCTCGTTGGTGCTCCCTAAAAGCTCGGTGAGCTCCTCGTTGACTATCTTGATCACCTGCTGGGCTGGGGTCAGGGAGCGCAGCACCTCCTGACCCACCGCCCTCTCCCGCACCCGGGAGATGAAGTCCTTGACCACCCTGAAGTTGACGTCCGCTTCCAGGAGGGCCAGGCGAATCTCCCGCATGACCTCGTCCACTTGCTTCTCGGACAGCTTGCCGTGCCCGCGCAGACGCCGGAATATGTCCTGGAGGCGTTCGCTCAGGGTGTCGAACATGTCCCTTTTCCGTTCCTCGCTTTCCTTCCCCTTCCGCTCCGACGCCAAACACGCCGGGAAAGAACCGCGGAGGGGGCTTTCCCACCACCAAACAGTTTAAACTACCGGAAACCGGGATGCATGTCAAAACGAGAGTGTCACTCGGTTTCCGTGTTCACCCTATTCCAGGCGCCGGGAAAGCCGTCAAACCGGGTCAAGCTGCCGCCGGAGGCCCGGAGGCGCATGAAGGTCTTGCGACCCTCGATCCGCCGCCGAGAGGGCCCGGCATCCCGCCCGAGTCGTCAGCTCAGCGGAACGGGACCGTAAGAAACAGATGGGGCGTGGGCTCATCTAACGCAACGCAATCCCACTCCCCCATCGAGGCCCTCATCCGCAGACCACATACCGTCGGGTATCCCGCGGTGACCGGCGTTCAGGGCAGGGGTACGGTGAAGAAGAAGGTACTCCCCTCCCCAGGGGTGGACTCCACCCATATCTCCCCTCCCCAGTTCTCCACGGCGCGCTTCGCCGTGGCCAGGCCCACGCCCATGCCCGGGGAGGGGTGTTCGCCCACCCGGGTGAAGGGCAGAAAGACGGACTCCAGGTCCTCCGGGGCGATGCCGATCCCGTTGTCCCTGACCCACACCACCGCCCGGCTCCCCTCCGGGCGGCAACCCAGCTCGATACAGGGATCCTTCTCCGCGGGACAGAACTTCAGGGCGTTGCTCACCAGGTTGTAGAGCACCTGGTAGAGGAGGACGCGGTCGGCGAGGACGGCGGGGAGGGTCCCCACGACGTCCAACCTCGCTCCAGCCTTTCCCATCTCCTCCTTCAGGGTCTCCTTCACCTCCTGGACCACGCAATCGAGCCCCGTCTCCGCGACGACCTCCTGAGGGTGACCCGCCCGGGCGTAGGCTAGGAGGCATTCGACGAAACGCTCCATGCGCCTGGCACCCTCGGCGATCCCCTTGAGGCACTCGGCCACCATCTCCCGCTCGCCTTCCTCCCCAGCGGAGAGGGCGGTGCGGGCAAAACCGTCGATGACCGAGATGTGCCCCCGGAGGTCGTGGGCCACGGAACGGGCGAAGGCGTCCAGCTCCAGGTTGCGCAGGCGCAGTTCCTCCTCCACCCTGGACCTCTCCTCCACCTCCTCCTGCAGCCTACGGTTGGCCTCCGAAAGCTCGCGGGTGCGTTCCTCCACCATCTCCTCCAGGCGATGGCGGTAGGCCTCCCTCTCCTCCTCCCACTTCTTACGCTCCCCGATGTCCACCATGTTGGCGACGACGTAAAGGGGGTTGCCTTCGTTGTCCCGGATCACCACAGCGTTCATGAGCAAGGGGAACAGGCTTCCGTCACGATGCACATGCCACACCTCGATGTTGGAACAGCACCCCTTCTCCAGGAGGCAGCTCCTCATCCCTTTCACATCCTCCCTCCTTTCGGGAGGGTGAAGGGCCTGCAGGTTCTTGCCCAGAAGATCCCGCGGTTCGTAGCCGTGCAGGGAGGCGAAATAGGGGTTCACGTAGAGGAGGTATCCGTCGGGGTCGGCTATCACCACACCGTAATTGGCGGTCTCCACGATGGTCTGGAACTCCCGAAGCTCCTCCTCCTTCCGCTCCAGCTCCCGGCGCACTTCCTCCAGAGTCCCCACGTCGCATACCTCCACCAGGAAGCCGCCCACTGAGGGCTCCGCGCTCAAGTCGGTGACCCGGACCAGGGAATGGCACAGGGCCCCGTCCGAGGCGTGCAGCCGGAGCTTCACCTCCAGGCCTTCCGCCCTGCCGGCTGAGGAGGAAAAAATTTCCTGGAACAGCTCGCGGTCATGCTGGAGGATGAAATCCTGGAATCTCATACCTATCGATGAACCGCTCTCCACGGCGAGAAGGCGTTCCGCGGCCGGATTGGCGTACCTTATGCGGCCCTCCCCGTCCAGGAGCAGCACGGCCTCCCCGAGGCGTTCAACCAGGATGCGGTGTAAATCCTCCATCAGGCCATCGTCATTCGCCACATGGCAGCGCTCTCAAGCGCCCGTATGCGCCCTCACCCGCCGCTGTCGGAACGCGCCCACTCCCCGCCAAGACGTTCCCGTGCACGGGACCCTGTGCCCGCTTCCGCATGCTCCGCCCCCTCCATGCCCTCTCACGGAATACGGGAAACGGGTGTCGTACTGTTTCTTGTCCATCTTCCTCCCCGCTGGGGGAACCCTCCAGAAAGACTCCGGTTGCCTTCCTCCGGACGGGAGGCTTCCCGGTTCTTCCTCTTTCCGCCCCGATAACCGCGGCCAACGGGGACGTCCCCCATCGCGCTCCTCAAATCCGCGCTCCGCTGCGCCCATCCCCGCCTTCACGTCCGAGGGATATGGGTAGCGGTAAAATTCTCCAATCCCGACCGGGATTGACGGAATAGTCCGGAAGTATCATCCCTTGCCCCCTGGAGTGGCATTTTTCATTCCCTACAAGGGTTATGGGTATGGAACAAGCGGGAATTCAGCGCATTTACCTCTTTCCGCCCCTTGAGACTTCCCTTCCAGCCGCCCGTTGGAACAACCTCACCTGATATGCGGGTTCCTACGATGGCTTATCTCGTCCGCAGCCCCACCCAAGGTCAATTTAAACACAGGTGACCTTATTGTCAAACGGCGTTCAAAAATGGCCCCCTGTTTCTAAATGCTGACTATTTAAACCTTTTTATCAGGAAAATTCTTTCAGGAGAAGAGGGCGGCGGCGAACTCCCGGGGGTCGAAGGGATGCAGGTCGTCCAGCTTCTCCCCCACACCGATGAACTTGATGGGGATGCCCAGCTCGTGGGCGATGGCCACCACTATTCCCCCTTTTGCCGTGCCGTCCAGCTTGGTGAGCACCACCCCGGTGACCTCCACGGCCTCCTTGAACTGGCGGGCCTGTATGAGCCCGTTCTGGCCCGTGGTGGCGTCGATGACCAAAAGGGTCTCGGTGACCGGAGCCCGGCGCTCCGCCACACGCTTTATCTTCTTCAATTCCTCCATGAGGTTGGCTTTGGTGTGTAGCCTTCCCGCGGTGTCGGCGATGACCACGTCCATCTCCCGGGCCAGGGCCGATTCCACGGCATCATGGACTACGGCCGCGGCGTCGGCCCCCTGGCGGTGTTTCACGGTATGCACGCCCACGCGCTGCCCCCAGGCCTCCAGCTGCTCGATCCCTGCGGCGCGGAAGGTGTCTCCCGCGGCCAGGATGACCCGCTTGCCCTCCTTCCTCAGGAGGTGGGCCAGCTTGGCGATGGTGGTGGTCTTGCCCGTTCCGTTCACCCCCACCACCAGGAAGACGCTGGGGCCGGAGTCCGCGAAGCGCAGGGATCGGTCCCCCTGGTCCAGCGTCTCCGCCACCGCCTCCCGGAAAGCGGCCATCAGCTCATCCGGCTCGCGCAGGCCTTCACGGGCCACGCGTTCTTTAACCCGTTCCACGAGGCGGATGGTCATCTCCATGCCCACGTCGGCCCCTACCAGGATGTCCTCCACCTCCTCCCAGAAGGCCTCGTCGAAACGGCGGGAGGCCATGGCCCTGGCCAGGGGAGTGAATATGTTCGTCCGGCTCCTGGAAAGTCCCCTGCGGAGGCGGGTGAACCACCCCTCTCTTTCCTCTTCCCCCTCCGTTGATTCCCGGGCGACCCCCGCCCCCGGGAGGGCGGCGCCCGTCTCCTCCGGAGCTCCCGCGATCGCGCCCGGCGCGGCCCGCATTCCCTCCCCGGAACCGCCAGCGACCTCGGCGGGTGCCACGGGGCCCGGCCCCGCCAGCGCCCTTTCCTCTGCCTCCTCGAGGACGCCCAGGGGCTCAGCTCCGACCGCAGCCTCCAGGTCGGGAAGCTCCAGGAGTTCCTCGGCGGCTTCCCGCCTCTCCCTCTTCTTCTGCTCGCGGAGTTCCTTCTTCTCGGCTTTCAGGCGGGCCTTTTCCTCTTTCTTCCTTTTTTTAAGCTCCTCTTTTTCCCGCCTGCGCTCCTCCTTCTTGAGCTTCCCTTCCTTTCCCATGTCCTTTCCTTCATCGCCGTACTGTTCCAAGGCCGGGTGATCCCCGTCCCGTACCCGCGGTCCGTGAACTATAATACCGCACCTCCGGCAAACCGAACCTTTCCAGGGAGACCCCGCCCGAACCGGGTCCCCGCGGGGACGGCACCTCCACGGTGCGGCGGCCCCTCTTCCGGGGGCGGGAAGAGGACGCGCATGTGGGGATCCGGCAGTTTACGGATATATCCACCGTCGCTTGCAGGGCGCCAGCATATTGTCAAGCGTCATCTCTTTCCACGCCTCCGGATCGTCGTCGCTCCGGATACCCTCTCCGGAGCCGGTCCCCGGGTGAGGGCACCTCTATGGAACGGTGCTCCCGGTCCAGGAGGGGAGGAAACGCGCATCCTGGAGACGGAAAACCTCTTCCTCACGCAAAACATCCAGGGAACGGAGAGCACTCCTCGAAGGCGGCCCGGTCCGTTTCCCTTAACGCAGGCGAGCGGGTCGGAGCATCCGCCGCCCGCCGGGGCGGGTAACGATTCACAGGTCCGCTTGCGCGGGCGATCGCGCTCGCCGCCCAAAGTTCCGACCCACCCTCACTTTCCAGGCATTTCCATGAGGTGGGTCTCCGGAAACCACCCTCGCTCCGGCTAGGAAAGGCATGGTACTCGCCCGAGTTTTCGCTTCGGCGCCGCTAGAAGGGTCTCAGGAAGTGACCGGTATGATCTCCTGTCCTGGGAAGAGGGCATCAAAACTGTGTTTCGGCGCCGCGACAAGAGGCTCAGGCGGTGTCCGCGCGGGCCTTCTGCTCCGTTTCCTCGAGCCTCTGGCTGACCACCCGGGAGATGCCCGATGCCTGCATGGTCACCCCGTAGATCACCTCGGCGATCTCCATGGTCCTCTTCTGGTGGGTGATGACGATGAGCTGGGAATCCCTCCTGAACTCCTTGAGCAGGCTGAGAAAGCGGTGCAGGTTGACGTCGTCCAGGGCGGCCTCCACCTCGTCCAAGAAATAGAAGGGGCTGGGCCGGGTCTTGAAAATGGCGAAGAGGAAGGCCAGCGATGTGAGGGCGGTCTCCCCGCCCGAGAGAAGGGTGAGCTTCTTCAGCCTCTTTCCCCTCGGTTGGGCCTCGATGTCCACGCCGGTGTTGAGGAGATCGGTGGGATCCGTGAGCACCAGCTCCGCCCTCCCCTGGGGAAAGAGCATCTCGAAGAACTCCTGGAAGTGCCCGTTGACCTCCTCGTAGGTCTGCCGGAAGATGCGGATTATCTCCCGGTCTATAGCCCGCACCACCTTGAGCAGGGAGGCCTTGCTCTCCCGCAGGTCCTCCACCTGGGCGAGCAGGAAGTCATGCCTCTCCTTGAGGGCCCGGTATTCCTCGGCCGCGCGCAGGTTGACCTGCCCCAGCATCTCCCTGCGCCTCTCGAGCTCCTCCAGCCTGGCCTTCATCTCCGGGAGGGGCAGGCCGGGCCGGTAATCCGATAGGGCCGTCTCCAGGGGGATCTTGTGTTCCTCCAAGAGGCGCTGTACCAGGAGGTCCACGCGGAGCTTCAGCTGAGCGGTGGCCAGGTCGCGGTTGTGGGCCGCCTCCTGGAGTTCGCCACGGCGGGACTCGAGTTCCTCCAGCTCCGCGCGCAGCCTTTCCAGCTCCTCATCCGCATCCTCCAGCTCGCGTCGCAGGCGCTCCCCCCTTTCCCTGGTCAGCGAGGTGAGGCGTTGATGCCGCTCCAGAAGCCCCTCGACGAGCTCGAGGAGCTCCTCCTGGGCGCGGCTGCGGCCGGAGAGGTCGTCGGTAGAATCGAGAGGCGGCTGCTCCTCCTCGGACTCCAGCTCTTCCAGTCTGCTGCGGAGGTGGTAGGTCCTCTCCTCCAGGGAGGCGCGCCTGGCGCGCAGGTCCTGCCGCCTCTCCCGCATCTCGGACTCCCGGCGGCGCAGGTCCTCCCAGGCGGATTCCGCCTCCCGTAGCGGAACCTCCGCCTCCTGTACGGCCCTCCTCTGCCCTGCCTCCTCCTCCTCGCTCCTCACTATATCCGCTCGCAGGCGCTCCATCTCCTCCTTCAGCCGCCGGGACCTCTCATCCAGGCCCTGCATCCTCGCCGTGCGGTCCTCCAGCTCGCCCAGCATGGACTTGAGGGCCAACTCGGACTCGCGCACGGCGTCGTCCAGCGCCTTCTTCTCCGCCGCCAGGCCGTCGAGCTCCCGCCTCAGAGAGGAGATGGTCGCCAGCACGCTCTTGCGGCGCACCTCCAGGGTCACCGACTCCTCGTCGCAGAGGTCCAGCATCTCCTGGAGCTCCTCGATCTCCCTTCTCCTGGCGATGACGTGGAAGGGGCTGCGCGGGCGCGCGCCGCCCTTAACCATGCGCCGGGGAGCCACCACGTCGCCCTCCGCGGTGACGAAGGTGAGCCCGGGATACAGCTCCGCCTTCCCCTCCGCCTCCTCCAGGCTGGAACAGAAGACCACGTCTCCCAGCAGGTAGGTCACGGCGGGCCTGATCTCCGGCGCGCAATCCACCACCTCGACGGCTGCCGTACCGCCGCAACGCCTCGCCAGTTCCGAGGTTTCCTCCATGGCGGAGACGTCCAGCTCCGAGAGCGGCAGGAAGAGGCCGAAGCCCTCCTCCTCCCTCTTCAACCGGCGCACCGCCTCCAGGGCGTCCTTCAGGTCCCGGGCGAGCACGCAGAAGAGCCACGGACCGAGGTAGGACTCAAGAGCCCTCTCCCATTCCTGGGGGACCTTGAGGTGATGGAGAAGCATGCCCAGCAACCCCGTATGGCCCGCGTTCTCCCCCAGCACCCTGGCTGCCGCCGCGGCATAGTCGATGCGCGAGGAAAAGACCTCCTGGAGAGCTCGGAGCCTGGCCACCACCAGGGCCTCCTCCTGGAAGGAGCGCCTCTGTTTGCGGCTCAAGGACTCCAACTCCTCCTCGAAGCGGGCCAGGTCGGCGCGGAGGGCGCTCACCCTCTCCTCCACCTCCCTCCGCCGCACCCTCAACCCTCCCAGCTCCTCCTCCCGGGCGCCTATCCTCTCCTCCAGACCCTCCCTCTCCTCCTTCAGGGAGCGCCGCTCGCCCTCCAGCTCCTCGAGCTCCCTCTTCAGGTCGCCGAGCCTCTCCACCCTCCGCGCCCTATCGGAGGCCAGGGACCTCAGTCGCTCGCGGCCCTCCTGGAGGGCACGGCGGAGGCGGTCCAGTTCCTCCCGCATCTCCTCCCTGCGCCTGGAAAGCCCCTCCTCCTCCGCCCGGAGCGCGCCCTCCTCCTCGTCCGTCCTGCGGAAAGCCTCCTCCGCCTCCGCGAGTTCCTCCCTGAGGGCGGCCATCCTCCCCCGCCGCTCCTCCCTCCGGGAAGCCCATCCCTCCCGCAGGGAAGCCTCGCCCAGGAGAGCCGCGAAGAGCTTGAGCCTCTCCCGGCCCAACTGGCGGCTGGAGATAAGCCTCTCCCCCAGCGAGAGCAACCTCATCTCCCGGCGACGGCATCCCTCAAGTTCCTCACGGAGCCGGCGAAGCAGGTCTTCCAGGTCCGCGCGGCGTTCCCTGCCCTCCTCCAAGCGCTCCTCCACGGACCTGAGGTCCGCCAGAAGCCTCTCCTCCTCCTGGCGCCGGTTGTCCCACTGCCCCTTGAGCTCTTCCAGCTCGGCCACCAGTATGCGGATGGAGAGATCGCGTATCTCGGAAGACAGGGTCTGATACTCGGCCGCCAGGCGGGCCTGCCTCTCCAGGGGTCGCAGCTGTTTGTTGACCTCGGAGATGATGTCCTTCACCCGCACCAGGTTGCGTTCCATGCCCTCCAGCTTGCGCAGCGCCTTCTCCTTGCGGCGGCGGTGTTTGCGCAGGCCGGCGGCCTCCTCGATGAAGGCCCTCCTCTCCTCGGGACCGCTGCGGATTATGGCATCCAGCCGGTTCTGGCCCACCACCGCGGTCAGCTCCCGGCCCACCCCGAGGTCGGAGAGTATCTCCTGGATGTCCACCAGGCGGCAGGGGACGTTGTTCAGGAGGTATTCGCTCTCCCCGGTGCGGAAGAGGCGGCGGGTGATGACCACCTCCGGAAAGTCCACCGGGAGGCGGCCATCGGTATTATCCAGGGAGAGGGAGACCTCGGCCATGTTCATCGCCTGCCGGGTGGCGCTCCCGGCGAAGATCACGTCCTCCATGCGGCTGCCCCGGAGGTTGCGGGGGCTCTGCTCGCCGAGCACCCAGAGGACGGCATCGGCGATGTTGCTCTTCCCGCTCCCGTTGGGCCCCACGATGACCGAGATGCCGGGCTCGAACTCCAGGGTTATGCGGTCGGCGAAGGACTTGAAGCCCCGGGCGCTCAAGGTCTTGAGGTACATGGCGTCTGGTTCTCCTCGCTCACCCTCACGCTCACTCGCCTTTAGGAAAAGAATTTCCCGTTAGTTTTCTATTCCCCGATCCCTTATTCCTTCAATGCTGGGCGGCCGGAAGGAGCATGGACGGCGATAGGGGGCGGGAAGCGACGGTATACGCGGAGCCGCCTCCGACGCGCCGGGAACGGAAGGGTGTGCGGCACTTCCTCCGGAGGATAGGGTGCATCTCATGCTTAAACGAAAAAGGGGGGTCACTACCGTTCACCCCCTTTCTCTCCCGGAGTAGAAGGCAACCGCTTCGGCCGTAGCCGGGCCGTTCTCCCGTTTCCTCTCACGGGGCCGGTGCGGCACGCGGTCCTCCGTCTCGCCGGGCACGCATGTCCTGGCGTTCCAGGGCATCTAGAAGAAGCCGACCCCGACCGTTCCCGGCCCCACGTGGGCGCCGATGACCGGACCGGTCTCGTTCCAGGTGATCTCCTCCGGATCGCAGTTGAGGGCCTTCTTCACCTTCTCCATGAGCTCGAACATGCGCTCCTCGTCCTGCACGTGGGTCAGCCCCACCCTTACCTTGCGTCCTCCGGCCCTTTCCGCCGCCAGCTCCACCAATCGGTCCAGGGCCTTTCCCGAGCCCCTGACCTTCTCCAAGGCATCGATGGTCCCGTCTATGTAGAGGATGGGCTTTATGCGCAACATGGAACCCATGAGTGCCTGAGCCCCTCCGATCCTCCCTCCCCGGTGCAGGTATTCGAGGGTGGCCACCATAAAAAGGAGGCTGCTCTGCTTGATCTTCTCCTCCACCATGGCCACCAGCTCTTCAAGACCCATGCCCGCCTCCCTGCCCTTCACCAGCTCGTCGACGAGCATGGCCAGCTGTATGCCGGTGAACCGGGAATCCACTATTCGGATGGGATAATCTCCCATCTCCACGGCCGCGGAGCGTGCGGACTCGCAGGTCCCGCTGATGCCGGCCGAGATATGGATACTGATGAGGGAATCGTACTTTGCGGACATCTCCTTGTAGGCCTCAAGGAACTCTCCCGCCGAGGGCTGCGAGGTGGTGGGGAATACCCCCGGTTGCTTGAGGCGTTTGTAGAACTCCTCGTTGCTGATGTCCACCCCTTCCCGGTAGGAGACGTCGTCCATGATCACCTTCAAGGGGACCACCTTGATGTCATGCTTGCTCACATACTCCGGGTCGAGATAGGCGGTGGAGTCGGTGACGATGCCGATACCGGCCATTTTCGGTTCCCCCTTTCCCGCTCTATGGAATCCACACCCAACATCGAAGCTGAAATATATAAATTTTAACCGATTGGGGAGCGATTGGTTACCTTGGGTTGTTCTCGCATACAACCTTGATCATGTGGCGACAACACAAACAAATGAAGGGCCCCTCTCCCGTAACAACCTCTTTCACCCCGCCGCTCCCCGGCCGCTTCCTTCAGCGCCCGGCGGCTCCCGTCGGTCCCGCTTTCCTCCTCCCCGATCTTCCGCGGCCGGTCCCCGATTCCTTGTGTCGCCGCAGGGCATCCCTCGCCGCCGCCTGCTCCGCCTCTTTCTTGGAGCTGCCGCTCCCGGAACCCATCTTGCGGTCACCCACGTAGACCACGGCGTGAAAAACCTTGCAGTGATCCGGACCTTCCTCCCTCAGGCGGTAACGGGGGAGGACCCCCCTCTCCTTGACCGTCAGCTCCTGCAGCTGGGACTTGTAGTCGAAGTCCAGGTCTCCGCTCGCCGCTTCCTCAAGCCGGTCCCGGAAGATGCGCAGCACCATCTCTCTCGCCGCCTCCAGGCCCTGATCGAGATAAACGGCGCCGATGAGCGCCTCCAGCGCGTCGGCGACGATGGAGGATTTCTCCGCCCCCCCGTCGGCGCGCTCGTCGCGGCTCAAGAGGAGGTGCTCGCCCAGGCCCATCTCCCGCGCCAGCTCGGCCAGCGAGCCCATGTTCACCAGGTAGGAACGGATGCGGGTGAGCTTCCCCTCGTCCAGGTCCCGGTAATGGCGGAAGAGGTGGTCGGAGATGACCAAGTCCAGGACAGCGTCTCCCAGGAACTCCAGCCTCTCGTTGGTCTCCCCGGTCTCCAGGGAGGCCTCGTGGGCGTAGGAACGGTGGGTCAGAGCTTGGGAGAGGAGTTTGGGATCCCGGAAGGTGACGCCCAGAAGTTCCTCCACCGGGAGCCTCTCCCTCCGTCTCCTTCGCAACCTCATCCCTCAGGCCCCCTTCCGGACAGGAGTCGCTCCGTGCGCTCCACGAGCCCCATCTCCACCGCCTCCGCGGCCACGCGAAGCGAATTCTTGATCGCCACTGCGTCGGAGCTTCCGTGGGCGATGATGCACACCCCCTTCACGCCCAGGAGCGGCGCGCCCCCGATGGCCCGGTAATCTAGTTCTTCCCTGAGTCTCAGCAGGGCGGGCAGCACGGGCTTCATCCCCTCCTCGCCCAGCTCACCCAGGCCGGCCAGTAGCCTCCGGGTGATGAAGGAGGCCACCCCTTCCACCACCTTCAGGGTGACGTTCCCGGTGAAACCGTCGGTCACCACCACGTCCACGGCGCCTCCGGCGATGTCCCTTCCCTCGATGTTGCCCACGAAGTCTATCCTCTCCTCGGAGGAGAGCTGCTCGTACGCCTCGCGGGCCAGCTGGTTCCCTTTCCCCTCCTCCGTCCCGATGTTCAGCAGACCAACCCGGGGCCTCTCCAGCCCGAAGCGCAGGGAGGCATAGGCGCTCCCAAGCAGGGCGAACTGCCTCAGGTGTTCCGGGCGGCAGTCCGCGTTGGCGCCGGCGTCGAGAAGGAGGGTGGGGGAATCGGGAGGCGGCAGGACCACCGCCACCGCCGGCCTCTTGGCTCCCCTGATCCTCCCCCAGCTCAAAAGGGAGGCGGCCATGGCCGCGCCCGTGTTGCCCGCGGAGACCAATGCCTGGGCCTTTCCCTCCCGGACCGCCTCCGCCGCCACCACCAGGGAAGAATTCTCCCGGCTCCTCACCGCCAGGGCCCCCTCCTCCTCCATGCCGATGACCTCAGGGGCATGGAGTATGGGGAGCTCGCCCCTCCCCTCCTCCTCCAGGTGACGCCGCAGGACTTCCCGCTCCCCTACCAGGAGGACCTCTATGCCCATCTCATCCCGGGCATCCAGGGCTCCGCGCACCGTGACCTGGGGCGCATGATCCCCGCCCATGGCATCCAGAGCCACCACGACCCGTGTTCCGGACATCTTCAACCCCGGCACTCCTCACCAGGCACGGTCAGGCGTCGGAAAGAACGGCGACCGACCGGTTCACTCCGTTTCCAGGATCTCCCGGCCGTTGTAGGTCCCGCAGTTGGGGCAGGCGCGGTGGGGGAGCTTGAGGGAATGGCACTGAGGGCAAACTGACCTGGGAAGCGGACGGGTAGTCCAGCGCGCCCGCCTGGAAGCCGTGCGGGAGCGGGATTTCTTCCGCTTGGGTACCGCCATGTCAACCTCCGCGTTCCTTTCTTGACACCTTCTTCTCAAGAATCCGCCAAATACCATCCGAGTATAATTAGCTCCCCGAAGGGAGGTCAAGGCGACATACTCCGCGCCGGGAAAGGGTGCCGACCTCACGACGCCGGAGAATCCGGGGCCGAAGGAGCCTCTGTCCGGGGATCACCGTGGGGCTCAGGCCTCCTCATCCAGGAGTTTGCGCAGGACCTCCAGGCGCGGGTCTATGTATTCCACCCGGCACCCGCAGTCTCCCCGGTTGAGGTTGGCCCCGCAGTGGGGGCAAAGGCCACGACACTCCGGGCTGCAGAGGTGCTTTATGGGGAGGTTGAGGATGACCGCGTCGTTCACCAGTACGTTGAGGTCGATGGTCTCCTCCTCGATGAGATATTCGTCCTCCTCCGGGATCTCCATCTCCCTGGGGAGCGGCCTTCCCTCCGGCGAGACCGCCCCGATGCCCGGCCGCCTGTAGAACTCGTCCACCCGTATGTCCAATTCCTGGCGGTATTCTTCCAGGCAGCGCGTGCATTCCAGGGTCATGGAACCCCGCAGGGTGCCCTTCACCCGTATCCCGTCGGGGCTGCTCTCCAGCCAGAGGTCGATCTTCAGGCCCCCCCGCTCGCTCCTCTCATAGAGTCCACTCTCCCCCAGGCCCACGTCGAGTTCGGCGCCGAACCTCTCCCGGGTGAACAGCTTCTTCATCAGGCCTGCCACGGGGACCTTGAGCGACCTTGAATCGAGGTGCCTGGTCATGGCTTCCACTTCCTCTCTCCGCCCTTATTCCCGATGCTGGAGAGTGCCCGCCGTAAAGCGGCGGCCGCGGCGCAACCGGCCCCGCAGCAGCGCAGCCTCTCCTTCGGGGCCACTTTCGCGCCTGCGGCGACAGACCTCCACCCGCCCCCTCACTCCTTCCCGGCATCACCGGCACCATTACCACACCGGCCCCATTTCCTGGCGGGAAGGTATCCAATCGCGGGGTGGGCGGCCCTGCTCTCCCCGATCTCTAATGTGAGCCATGCGGCGACAAATGACAAGGGCGGGTCGCAGTACCGCCCCCACCGATCGTCTCCGTTGCCGTCTCCGGCGCCTGAGAGGCCGAGGATAAGCGCCCCTTCATGCACGAAAGGCGCGGGTTATCCCCCGCGCCTCGCCAACAATCTCCAAGAACGGTTAAAGGATGGCCAACCGGCCTTCAGCCGAGGTCCATCTCCTCCCTTTCCTCGGACTCCTCCCCCCGGCCCTGCAGCCTCTCCCTGGCCCGCTTGATGACCTCGAGTAGCTTATAGCAGGTGACCTCCAGGTTGGCCAGGCGCTCGTCGGCGTAGTCCTCCGCCTCCAGGCGGATCTCCCGCGCCTGAGCCTGGGCCTCCTCCACGATCCTCTCCGCCTCCGCTCTGGCCGCCTTGATTATCTCCGTCTCCTCTATGAGGCGCCTTCTCTCCTCCTGGGCCTCTTCCCGGATGCGCTCCGCCTCCTTGCGCGCCTCCTCCATGATCTCCTGCTTTTCCTTGACCATCCAGCGGGCCTGCTTCAACTCCTCGGGGAGGGAGCTGCGGAACTCGTCCAGGAGCTCGAAGAGCTCCGCCTCGTTTACCATCACCGAATTGGAGAAGGGAACGTGCTTGCTGGAGACGATGAGGTCCTCTATCCGGTCCAGTTGCTGAAAGACGTCCATCTATACCGCCCCTTTCCCCATACGGCCGAACTTCTCCCTGAACATCTTCATCAACTCCCCCTCTATATTTTCCGGCACCAGGCCGGTTACGCAACCCCCGTAGCTGGCCAGCTCCCGCACCGCGCTGGAGCTTATAAAGGTGTACTGAGGATTGGCCATGACGAAGAAGGTCTCGATGTTCTCCGAGAGGGCTTGGTTGATCTGGGCCATCTGGAACTCGTACTCGAAATCGCTGAGGGCGCGCAGGCCCTTGATGATGGCTGTGGCCCCCACCTGGCGGGCGAAGTCCACCAGCAGGCTCTCGAAGGCCGCCACCTCCACGTTCTCCAGCCCTTCCACCGCCTTCTTCAGCAGGTACATCCTCTCCTCCAGGGTGAACAGGGGGCGCTTGGCGGGGTTGGCGGCCACGGCGACGATGAAACGCTCGAAGAAACGGCTGGCCCTGCGTATCACGTCCAGGTGGCCGCAGGTTATGGGATCGAATGTGCCGGGGCAAACGGCTACGGTCATCTTCCGCCTTCCTCTCCTGCTTCTTTTACATCATTTTCCATCTTCATGTAAACGTCCACCGCGCTCTCCCCGTACTTCCTTCTCTCCCGGAACTCCAGGCCGGGCGGCGGCTCCGTGACGGGAACGCGCAGTGGAGCCTGCATGATGACCACCGAAGACGGGCCCAGAAAGCCGCCTTCGATTAACTTATTCAACACTTCTTGCCTGTAGTTTACATCAATTCTAAAGGGCGGGTCTATAAAAATCAAATCGAAAGGCTCGTCGGGTGGGGCATAACGGCGAAGGAAATCCAGTATTTCCGCCCTTACCACCCTCCCTCGGCCTTTCATGCCAAGTATATCCAGATTTTCCTGAATTACCCTAGTGGGGTCTCTTCCCCGGTCGACGAAAACCGCAGCCACGGCGCCCCGGCTCAGGGCCTCCAGGCCCAGGGAGCCGCTCCCGGCGAAGAGGTCGAGTACCCTGGCCCCCCTAACCCGGTCGCCCAGCATGCTGAAGACCGCCTCGCGCACGAAGTCCCGCATGGGACGGGTGCCCATGCCCCGAGGGGCCTTGATCCGCCTCCCCCTCGACTCTCCGCCTATGACCCTCATGCGAAGATTGTATCCCATGCGAAGGTCGGGGTGACTACGGGGAAGGCCGCCGGGACCATCGAGTCTCCACCTACCCGTCATTCCTCGAGGATAGAGGCCACAGCTCACAAAACAGGAAACGCCTCGCTCCTCAAACGCCCTCCGTCCCCGCCTTACCCCCCGATGCGGCACGGAGAAGTTCCCGCTGCGAGAAAGGGTTTTCCGTCTTTCCGGCGTCGGCCCCAAGCCGGGAAAAGCGGCGAGGGTCAGGCCTGGAAGAGCCAGCCCAGGCTCTCGCCGTAACGTTCTCTCACTTCCCGCCGCAGGAACAGGTGTTCTGGCTTCTCCAGGTGCGGGTCGCCCTCCACGAGGGCCGTGGCGTCCTCACGCGCCGCGCGCAGGATATGGTAATCTTTGGTAAGTCTAGCCACCCGGAGGTCGGTCATCCCCGACTGCCGGGTCCCGAACAGGGAACCCTCGCCGCGTATCTCAAGGTCCGCCTCCGCCAGCTTGAAGCCGTCGCTTATCTCCGCGATGGCCTCCCTGCGCCTCTGCGCCTCCTCGGTCTCCCCGTGGAAGATGAACACGCAGTGGGAAGGGTGTTCCCCTCTCCCCACCCTGCCCCTGAGCTGGTGGAGCTGGGAGAGGCCGAAGCGGTCCGCGTTCTCCACCAGCATCACCGTGGCGTTGGGGACGTCTATACCCACCTCCACGACCGTGGTGGAGACCAGGATGTCCACCTCCCCCCTGCGGAAGGACTCCATCACCGCGTCCTTCTCCGCCTTGTTCATCTGCCCGTGCAGGAGCCCTACCCGCCGGGCGGGGAAGACCTTGCGCAGCTCTCCGGCCTCCTTCTCCGCCGCCTTGGCCTCCACGGCCGGTGAGGGGTCCACCAGTGGACAGACCACGAAGGCCTGCCTTCCCCGGCTCAGCTCCTCCTCCATCAAGCGGTAGGCCTCACCCCTCTCCTCCGGGCCCAAGACCAGGGTCCTCGTCCCCGCCCTCCCCGCCGGGAGCTCGCGAAGCGTGGAGACCTCGAGGTCCCCGTACAGGGTAAGGCTCAGGGTGCGGGGGATGGGAGTCGCGGTCATGATCAGGGTGTCCGGGCGCTCCCCTTTCTCCTTGAGCATTATCCTCTGGCGCAGCCCGAAGCGGTGCTGCTCGTCCACCACCACCAGTCCCAGGTCCCGGAACTCCACGTCCTCCTGGATGAGGGCGTGGGTCCCCACCAGGATGTCCAGCTCCCCTGTGGACGCGGCCCGCAGTATCTCTCGCCGCCTCGCCGGCGGGGTGCTCCCCGTGAGGAGCTCCACGCGCAAGTGCAGCTCGGGAGGCAGGAGGCCCGTGAGGTTACGGAAATGCTGTTCGGCCAGGATCTCGGTGGGGGCCATGAACACGCCCTGGTGGCCGCTCTCCCGGGTGAGAAGAAGGGCCAGGAGGGCCACCACCGTCTTGCCGGAACCCACCTCTCCCTGGAGGAGGCGGTTCATGGGGCGGGGGCTGGCCATGTCCCGAGCGATCTCCCGGAAGGCCCTCCGCTGGGAAGAAGTGAGGCGGAAGGGCAGCGCCTCCAGGAAACCGCTCACCAGGGACCCGGGAGGGGCATGCTCTATCCCTCCCGTCTCCTCGCGCAGGTGACGCCGGTTGAGGGCCAGGGCCACCTGCATGAGCAGGAGCTCCTCGTAGGCCATCCGCTGGCGGGCGCGATTAAGCCGGCCCTGCGAGCTGGGGAAGTGCATCTCCCTCAGGGCCTGAGAGCGGTGCGGGTAGGCGTAGCGCCTCCGCAACTCGTAGGGCACCGGGTCGGGGAGGTCCCCGTACTGATCCAGGGCGCGCATGACCAGACGTCGCAACATGGCTGCGCTGAGCTTCTGGGTGGCCGGGTGCAGGGGGATGATGCGCGCCGTGTGCACGGTCCTCGTACCCGCCTCGTCGGAATCCTCCAGGATGTCGTAGGAGGGGTTGACCATCTGCAGCCTTCCGAAGCGGTACTGCACCTTACCGGAGAACACCACCTCCGTGCCCGGCGTGAGCCGGTCCGCCTGGTAGGGCTGGTTGAACCATACTCCGTAGAGGTAGGCCGTCCCGTCGTAGAGGGCCACGCTGAGCACGGAGCGGCGCGGGTCGGGCCGGCGAAGCTCCGCGGAGCGCACCCTCCCCACCACCGTGGCTTCCTCGCCGATGCGCACCTCGGAGATGCGCGATATCCTCCTGCGGTCCAGGTAGCGGCGGGGGAAATGGTAGAGGAGGTCCTCCACGGTCTCGATTTCCAGGACCCGGAGCTGGCGCAGGAGGTTGGAACCCACCCCGCGCACCGCGGTCACCGGGCGGCGCAGGGACTCCCACCTGGCGGCCAGTTCCCCCGCCCTCCTCTCCGCGGGCTCGCGGGGTACGCGCTCCTTGCGGGGAAAAGCGATCACCTTCGCCGCCGGTTCCTCCGCACCCATTTCCGCCCCATCGTCCATGGAGGTCACTTCCCGGAAACCGCCTCCCTCTCGACACAGGGCCGCGTCACTCCAGGCCGAAGATGTAATGGTAGACGGGTTGCCCCCCGTCGATGACCTCCACCTCCAGGCCCTTCTCTTCCAGGAAGCGGACGATGTCCCCTTGATCCCTGCCCGCGGCCCCCTCTCCCACGATCACGCTCACTATCTCCCCGCCCTCCTCGACCATCCTCTCCAGGAGCTGCAGGGCGGCCTGCTTGAGGTCCTCCGACTTGGAGACTATCTCCCCATGATAAAGCCCGATATAGGAACCCTTCTTGATCTTACCCAGGCTGCACTTGCTGTCCCGCACCGCGGTGGTCACCGCGCCCGTCCGTACCCCCTGGAGGGCCTCAGCCATACGCCTCCGGTTCTCCTCCCAGCCGGCACGGGGGTCGAAGGCCACCATGGCCGCGAAACCCTCGGTTATGGCCGTGGCCGGGATGACCTCCACTTCCTTGGAGGTCAGGGTTCTGGTCTGTTCGGCGGCGGGGATGATGTTCCGGTTGTTGGGGATGAGGAGAACGCGATTTTGGGGCAGGGAGTCCACGGCCTCCAGTAGCTCGGCGGTGCTGGGGTTCATGGACTGCCCCCCGTCCACGATGCGGTCCACGCCCATGGAACGTAGGACGTTCTTGATACCCTCCCCCACCGCCACCGCCACAATCCCCACCGGTTTCTCCGCGGCAGCCTCCTTCCCGGCCGCCGCCTCCCGCATCCCGGCCTCCTCCACCTGTTCCCGCAGGTCGGTTATCTCCACGTCGCTCAGGCGGCCGACCTTGGAGGCCTCCTCGATGACCTTCCCCAGCCGGTCGGTGTGCACGTGTACGCGGTAGAGCTTGTCTCCTCCCACCACCAGGACCGAACCGCCCAGGCGGTGCAGCGTCTCGCGGAACTTCTCCACCCTGGAGTCTTTGCAGTGCAGGATGAACTGGGCCTCGTAGCGGAAATCCTCCAGCCCCGCCCCGGAGGGAAGGTTGGCCTGTTCCACCTCCTCCTCCACCTCGCCCAGCTCCTCCCCGGTGAGGAAGGCCAGAAAACCCTCGAAGATGGCCAGGAGCCCCCGCCCCCCGGCGTCCACCACCCCCGCTTCCTTCAGGACGGGCAAAAGCTCCGGCGTCTGGTCCAGTGCTTCCTTGGCTTTGCGCGTCACGCCGGACAACCACTCCTCGAGCGAGGAGCAGCCGTCCTTGATCCTCTTCCCCTCATCCGAGGCCGCCTTGACCACGGTCAGGATGGTCCCCTCCACGGGTTTCATCACCGCGCGGTAGGCCACCTCGGCGCCGCGGGAGAGCGCCTCGGCCATGGTCTCCACGTCCAGGCTCTCTTTTTCCTCCATCACCTCGGTCATGCCCTTGAGGATCTGGGACAGCACCACCCCGGAATTCCCCCGCGCCCCCATCAGGGAGCCCCTGGAGATGGCCCGGCATATGGAGGCCATGTCCTGGTGGTCGGCCTCGCCCACAGCCTCCTTCACCGCCTGCATGGTGAGGAGCATGTTGGTTCCCGTGTCCCCGTCGGGAACGGGGAAGACGTTCATGGCGTTTATCTCTTCCTTGTGCACCCGGAGGGCGTCGATGGCGGCGTCCACCATGCCCACGAGGTCCCCGGCGCGCAACCTCTCCACCATGCCTCCCACCCCCGAGCTCAGGACTCGCGCACGCCCTGCACGTGGACCTGGACGTCCTCCACCTTGAGCCCGGTGCAGGACTCCACCACGTACCTCACCTGCTCGATGAGGTTGTGGGCCACCTCTACGATGTTCAGGCCCGCTTTCACTATCACGTACAGGTCGAAGCTCACCGCGTCGTCCCTGCGCTTGAGGCGCACGCCCTTGCGCAGGGATTCCCTTCCCAGAAGCTCGGCCACCCCCTCGTGGAAGCTCTGGCTGGCCATCCCCACGATCCCGTAGCAGCGCGTGCAGGTCAGGCCGGCGAGGTCGGCCAGGACCTCGTCCTTGATGGTAATCTTTCCCAGCTCACCCGCTGCGGTCCCTTCCTTCAACCTCTCCCTCCGTGTTTCCCGGCTTCAGGAACGCTTTGATTATAGCAACCGGCCATGACCGGCAACCAGGCGCGCATGCCGGGGGAACCACGCCGTGCGGCGGATCGCGGATCGGGATCCAAACAGAGACGTATCGCTCCGAGAGGCGTTCTCGGATTTGAAAAGTGTCTAGAGACCACGGCGCTGTATCGCTTCGAAAGGCGCTTTCGGGTCGAAAAAGGTCGAGAGACTACACGATCATCCTGGCAGAACAGGCAAATCCAACAGGAAGAAAGGGGTGATCTCTCTTGCTGGACGAAACCGCACTACGCCTGGCGGAAGAAGCGTAGCGGGTAGAGGGGATAGAGGGAAGGATGGTCAAACTGATCTTCCTTTCGGTTGCCTGCGGGAAACACTTCTGGTAACATACATCCGAACGTCCGGAGGAGGTCGATATGTCCAGAGTGTGCGAGATATGCGGTAAACGGCCCGGGTTCGGGTTCAACATAAGCCATTCCCACCGCAAGACCAAGCGCCGCTGGAACCCCAACATCCAGAGGATACGCGTGGTGGTGGACGGAAAGCCCGCGCACATGAACGTGTGCACCAAGTGCATGAAGGCGGGCAAAGTCACCCGCCACTGAGCTTAACACCACCGCCGCGCAGGCCAAGATGCGTCAGGCTCCCGTTGTCTTCCTCCCCCGTCAAGGGGACGAGACGACCGCCTTCTCCACTTCGGATAGCATGCCGTCAAGCGCCTCGATAACCATCTCCGCCTCTCCAACCTCCATGATCAGGGGCGGGAGTATCTGGCTCACCGAGGTGTCGTTGTTGGCGTAGATGGTGAGCACCCCGTGCCGGAACCCGGCCAGGGTCATCAGGGGCCCGCAGGTCTCGTTGGCCATCTTAAGCCCCATCATCAGCCCCCTCTGCCTGGCCTCCACCAGCACCTCCGGGTGGGCGGCGCGCAGCTCCTCAAATCCCCTCCCGAAGACCGCGGCCAGCTCCCGCACGTGCTCCAGGAACCCCTCCTCGGTGATCACCTCGAGCACCTCCAGGGCCACGTGGCAGCCCACCTCGGCACCCCCGAAGGTGGAGACGTGGATGAAAGGATTGGCATCCAGGAAGGGGTTGAGACGGTCGGCATAGACGGTGGCGGCTATGGGGTAGATGCCCCCCGAGAGTCCCTTGGCGGTCACCAGTATGTCCGGAGCCACCCCGAAGGTGTCGATGCCCCACACCTCCCCGCACCGGCCCAGCCCCGTCTGGACCTCGTCAATGATCATCACCGCGCCGTAGCGGTCGCAGAGCTCCCTCACCCCGGCGAAGTAGTCCTCGGGCGGGACGACTATCCCCAGGGTGGCGGGGATGGTCTCGAAGATAACCCCGGCGACGCTCTCGTCCATGGCCTCCTCCAGGGCCCGGAGGTCGCCGAAGGGGACCTGCCGGAAACCGGGAGGCAGGGGGCGGAAGGGGTCGCTGTATTTGGGATCCCCGGTGGCCAGGGCGAAACCGGTGTGCCCGTGATAGCCTCCCCGCGCGGAGATGATGCCCGGCCTACCGGTATGCCCGCGGGCCAACTTTATGGCCGTGTCCACGGCCTCACCGCCCCCCACCCCGAAGACCACCCGGTTGAGGTCCCCCGGCGAGAGCTCCGCCAGGCGCTCGGCCAAAAGAGCACGATGCTCGGATATCAGGTGGTGATTGCCGATGTCCAGCTCCCGCAGGGCCTCCTGGAGCGCGGCCACGATGCGGGGATGACGGTGTCCCAGGTTGAAGACCCCACCGTTGCAGTGGCAGTTTATCATCCGGTTGCCGTCCAGGTCCCAGACGTAAATGCCCTCGCGGCGGCCGAAGATGAAGTCTATGCCCACCTCGCGGAAGAAACGGGCCTTGCCGCTGGAGACGTGCCGGGCGAACCTCTCGATCACCCTCTCCTTGTCATCCCTCCCGATAAGGGACATCCCTCCCCACCTCCCCTGTTCTCGATGCCGCGACATGGATCGCGCCGTCACACATCGCCTCTCTCCGCCAAGGCTTGTGATCCGTCCGACCACCATCACTCGGACGCCGCTTTCCTACGGCGGCCTTGCGGGCTGCGTCTCTCGAGCCCTCGCGGCCGCTGCCCTCTCTCCTCGCTCCGCGGACGGCGCAGCTCTGTGCCGCCGTTCAGTTCCAGTTTTTTCCACCATCCGTTTTCTCGCCGACCGCGTGGCCTTCTCCCGCCCGACGGCCGGCGGAGCTGTCACCAGGTGGCGCTACCTCCTCTTTATCCTGCCCGGAAGGATATAGGGATAATCCCGCCTTAACAGGCGGGTGCGCAGGAAACGGTCCAGTCGCCTGAGGTTCAGGTAGAGGGACCAGATCAGGGCGTCCTCGCGGTAATAGGAGCTCACGTCCTTGACGCTGATAGGGGCAATCCCCAGGTCGGTGGCTTCTTCAGAAAAGAACCGGTTGGCCGTCTCCACCAGGTGGGGTATGAGCTCCGCCCTCTGCTCCTTGTAGAAATTGGCGATGAGGTCTATGGCCACGGAACGGAAGTCGTAGTAGCGGGTCATGACGTCCTCGAGGAAGAGGAGGCGGATTATCCACACCAGGAAGGAAGGGGCGCTGCGCAGGAAGAGCTCGGGGTCCAGCTGCTCCTCGCCACGTACCCTGTAAAGCGGGGTGCTGGTGTCCAGGTAAAGGAGGCGGGTGTCGGGCCCAAGGCGGGGGTCCCGGGAGTCGAAGCCCACGATGGACCAGTTGGAGATCTGGCCGTCCACGGCCACCTCCAGGTCGTCCCTCCGGCGGTTGAAGTCGTAGACCTTGCGCAGCTCGCGCAGGACCATCCGCACCAGGGCCGTCACCCCTTCCCGGTCCAGGAGATGGATGGCCCGGTTGCCGATGGAATCCGGGGGGCACATCTCCTGCAGGATGTAAAAGACGGGTCGCCCGCCGGAGGTGACCACCTCCGCGTACCCGTAAGGGGGGAGGTTCAAGCCCACATCCTCGCTCAAGAGGCGGTTGTATTCGCGGTATATCTCCCGGTAGGACTCCATCTCTTCCCGGTCCCTGAAGATGGGCATGCGCTTGACGGCCAGTCCCCGCAGCCCCTCCGCCTGGATCTCGAAGACGGTGCTTATCTCCCCGTAACCCAGTATGCGGGCCGGGATGCGCCCCGCCTCCGGCCGCCTCGGGTCCAGCCCCTCTTCGAACTCCTTGAGCAAAGCCGCATCCACCGTGACCTCCATCTCCCACCATCCTCCACAGGCCGCCTCCGATGCCATCGTGTCTTCAATTCTGCCATAAACCGAGAGGCGCCGGAAATCTCAGCTCATGCCCCCGGCTGGCCAAAGGAGAAGATCCAATTCCATGCGGGTGGGGAAAGCACCACGCGGCGCGAAAATACCCTTTTACGAGGGCGGGAGTAACACCAGAGCAGGAGCAGAAACCGGGGCTTCATCTCTCCGGACAACCGGCCCCGCAGTCGTTCGCGGGCGAACCGGTTATGAGGATGCTCCCGACATCGGGCATGAAAGAGGTACCCGGCGTGAAACATGGCAAGACGTACCCGGTGCGGGGCACGAGAAGGAGTGATGCGATGGGAAGGCGATGGAGGCATAGAAGAGGCCGTCAGCGGCAGCGGGGTTTTCCGTTGGTGATACGGTCATCCTACCTTTAGGAGATAGGCCAGAGCCCCAGCTGGCCAAAGCGCCCATCCGGGTTCTCCCCAACAGAACACAACCGCGCCACATCAGACGCCCCCAAGGGATAAGCCTGCCGCCGTGCGGCCTTGGCGGGCGCAGGACGCCGGAGGCCCGGTTCCCGGTGCCCGGTCCCCCGGTCCATTCCAGGAAAACCCTCCTCTACCTGCCCGTGAGCTCTCTCTCCACGAGCACGGAACCGTCCCGAATGTCCAGCACCCGCACCCATCCCTCCTCCAGCAAACCCACCGTGGGGACACCGTCTCCTTTGGGAAGGGAAGGGCTCCCGGGGTTGCATACCAGGAGTGGCCCGTGTTCCCATAATCCTGGCACGTGGGTATGCCCGCGCACCAGGAGATCCACGCCGTACCCCGCGGCCATCTCCGCCAGCTCCACCTCCCCTATGGCATCCCCGTGGGTGAGCATCACCCTCACCCCCTCCAGCCAGCAGACCACATAGGGGGAGAGTATGGGGTCGCGCAGGGCCGCCTGGTCCACCTCCGAATCGCAGTTCCCGCGAGCGTGGAGGATGGGGACGGGGCACTCGTTCAGCTCCCTGGCCATCTCCCGCGGGTCGTACTCGGGGAGGACGGGGTTGAAAGCCCCGTTGTACAGGTGGTCCCCGGCGTGGAGGATGAGCTGGCATCCCTTCAGGTGTTCCATGCACTTCCTCCACGCGACGGGGTCGCCGTGCGTATCGCTCACCAGACCTATCCGCATCGTCCCTCCTTCTCTCCTTCCCGATCCCGAGCAGGACTACATCCACATCGCGTGCGTCGAAAGACACCCCGCTTTCGATTCTTTCCCCTCAACCGCCCTTCCCGGCGTTCCTTTCCGATCAGCCTTCCGGCCACGGCGGGTTCACCGGTCCCCTCCCCTTTCCCAGGCGCAGGGAACGGGCGAGGGCGCGGGTGACGAAATCCTTGGCCCCCCGCACCGCTTCCAGGGGTTCCCATCCCAGAGCCAGGTAGGCGGCCACGGCAGCGGAAAAGACGCATCCCGTGCCGTGGTCGTCGGCGGTCCTCACCCTCGGCGCTCTCATCTCATGGTAATCCCTTCCATCGTAGAAAACGTCCAGAGCCTCCTCCCCGCCCAGATGGCCCCCTTTCACCACCACCGTGCGCGCTCCCATGGAATACAGGAGGCGCGCCGCCTTCCTCATCCCCGCGGCGTCCGCGACCTCCTGCCCGGTGAGGAGGGAGGCCTCCCCCAGGTTGGGGGTGAAGACCAGCGCGTGGGGAAGGAGCTCCTCGAGCAGCGCTTCCATCCCGAGGTCCTCCAGGAGAGGGGCGCCGCTGGTGGACATCACCACGGGGTCGATAACCATCTTTTTCCATCCCATGCTCTCCGCCAGCCCGGCCACCGCGCGGACCACCTCCGCCGTGGCCAGCATGCCCGTCTTCACCGCCGCCGGCCTCAGGTCGGAGACCACCGCCTCCACTTGCGAGACCACCACATCAGCCGGCAGGTCGAAGCGGGAGAGCACTCCCGAGGTGTTCTGGGAGGTGACGCTGGTGATGGCGCACGTCCCGTGCACGCCCAAGGCATAGAAGGTCTTGAGGTCGGCCTGCACGCCGGCCCCACCTCCGGAATCGGAGCCGGCGACGGTCAGCGCCACCGGCCATTCCCTCCGGGCGACCTTCCCCTCCGAGTCCTTGCCGGCCATCTCACGCCTCCCGGAAGTGTTCGTAACCCGTTTCCGGCGCGTCGACGACCCTGCCCTCAGCGTCCAACAGCGCCACCCCCTCGCCTTCCCTGACCCGGCCGATGACCGTGGCCGGTAACTCCTCCACGAGGAGGGGCGCCAGCCTCTGGTCCGCGATCAGCACCAGCTCGTAGTCCTCCCCGCCCGCCAGCGCCGCCCGCAAAGGGTCCAGCCCCAGCTCCTCCGCAAGGCGGTGGGCGGCGTCCGATATGGGTATATTTTCCAGAAAGATATCCACGCCCACCCCGCTCTCCTCGCAGATGTGGCCGACGTCGCGCAGTAGGCCGTCGCTTACGTCGATGGCCCCCGTCGCTCCCAGGCGGAGCGCCCTCCTCCCCTCCTCCAGGCGCGGCTCGGGGTAGAGGTGGCGCCGGGCACGGTGGTCGTCCGGCCCGCCGCCTCGCATGAGGAACTGCAACCCCAGCCACGATTCCCCCAACGTCCCGGTGACCAACACCGCCTGTCCCGGGCGGGCTCCTCCCCTGACCAGGAAGCCTTCCCCGTCCAGCGCGCCCAGGAGGGACACGGAGACGAAGGTCCTCTCCGGGGAACGCACCACGTCCCCTCCCGCCACCCGGCAGTTGAAGCGGCGGGCGCAATCCGAGAGTCCCCGGTACATCTCCTCCATCCAGGAGACCTCCTCTTCCCCGCACAGGCCCAGGACGACCAGGGCGAAAGAAGGCCCGCCTCCCCCCATGGCCGCCAGGTCGGAGAGGTTGACGGCAAGCGCCTTGAAGCCCAGGGAATACCACGGGGTGTAGGAAGGGTCAAAATGGACCCCCTCCACCAGGGCGTCCGCGGTGTAGGCCCAACGGCGGCCGGCGCCGTCCCTGAGCACCGCGGCGTCGTCTCCCGCGCCGAGGAGGAGATCGCCTTCCGGCGCTCCGGTCAACCGGCGCAGGGCGCGGATAAGCCCGAACTCGCCGCTCTCCGAAACCTTCATCCCTCCATCAGCCCCGATCCTCTTCTCCGCGGCGCCACGGCGCGACTCCGCCTACAGGCCCCTAAAGGCATCGGGCGTACGGAACATGTGTGTACATCTCCCCCGTGTGCAGTTCATACCTCGACCTTGGGAAACATGCCGCCACCTGCGGGGCGTGTCTCCGGACGGAAGTGTCGCTCTTGCCGTCCATCTACGCCTACCACGTACAGACGCTCGACGCTTGTGAAAATAAACGGGCGTAGACATCGCCCCCTGCGGTGTCCCGTGCCTCTTCCCCCTTCGGGGCCAAGGGCGATCGGCGTCCCGACTTTCGCGCCCTCAACCGCGAACCGCATCGCCCCCGTTGCTTTCTCCGGCCAACAACCGGCCCGCCGCCGCCGATCCGGACGCCAACCGAAAATCGCGTTTTCCCCCCGTAAACTCAAATCCCCGTTCGTCTTCCTCATCCCTCCTGCGCAATGCTCCCCAAACCATAAAGGAGCCATGGCCATCCATCTGGAGGTCGGAAACCGTGCCGCGACCCTCCCCGCCAAGCTCGACCCGAGGGTCGCCCGCCGTCGCGTCCACCCGCCGTCCCACTGCCGGTATCTCAAGACATGTTTTCACTCGCAGACCGGGACCTCCTCCTTTCCCAGGAAATGGGAGATGAAGCGCATGGCGCAGAAATCCCCGCACATGGTGCAGGCCCTCTCTCCCTCCACCTGTCTCTCCCCGAAGAGCCGCCGGGCCTTCTCCCTGTCCAGGGCCAACTCGAGCTGCGCTTCCCAGTCCAGCGCCTTGCGGGCCCGGCTCATGCGCAGGTCCCACTCCCTGGCCGCCGGGATCCCGCGGGCGATGTCCGCAGCGTGACCGGCGATGCGGGTGATGATGACCCCTTCCCTCACGTCCTCCGCAGTGGGGAGGCCCAGATGCTCGCGAGGGGTAACGTAGCACAGGAAGTCCGCTCCCGCCATGGCCGCCAGGGCACCCCCTATGGCCGCGGCCACGTGGTCGTGCCCGGCGGCCACGTCGGTGACCAGGGGTCCGAGCACGTAGAAGGGCGCCCCCCGGGTCACCGCCTTGGCCAGGCTCACGTTGGCCTCCACCTGATGGAGGGGGATATGCCCCGGACCTTCCACCATGCACTGTACACCCGCCTCGCGGCAGCGCTGTACCAGCTCTCCCAGCACCACCAGCTCGGCCACCTGGGCGGCATCGGTGGCGTCCTCGATGCACCCCGGCCGCAGCCCGTCACCCAGGGACAGGGTCACCTCGTGGCGGCGGGCGATCTCCAGGAGGCGGTCGAAATCCTCGTAAAAGGGGTTCTCCTTCTCGTTGTGTAGTATCCACCCGGCCAGGAAGGCGCCGCCGCGGCTGACGATGTCCGCTACCCGGGGGTTGGCTTTCAAGGTCTCCAGGACACGCATGGTGACCCCGCAATGGACGGTTATGAAGTCTATGCCCGAGGCGCAGTGGTCCTCCACGGCCCGGAACATGTCCTCGGGGGTCATGGCCACGATGCTCCCCCGTTCCTCCTGGGCCCGCACCGCCGCCTGATATATGGGGACCGAACCCACCGGAAGCGGCGAGGCGTCCACTATGGCCTCGCGCACCCGGTCCAGGGGCCCTCCCGTGGAGAGGTCCATGACCGCGTCCGCCCCCGCTTCCACCGCGGCGCGCAGCTTCTCCAATTCTTCCTCCAGGCCAGCATAATCGCTGGAGGTCCCGAGGTTGGCGTTCACCTTCACCCGGGAGCCGCCGCCGATTATGCACGGGCGCTCCGGACTGCGCGCCCGGTTGCAGGGAAAGACCGCCTTTCCCTCCACTATGGCCCCGGCCACCTCCTCCAGGGGAAGGCTCTCCTCCTCGGCCGCCTTCCTCAGGGCCGGGGGCGCATCGCCCCTCCTCAACTTTTCCATCAAGGTCTCTTCCATCCGCGCACGCTCCTCCTCCCCCACAGGGGCTTTCTTCTCTTGCTACGGCCGCCTTCCCCGGCCCGCAGGCGCAAAGCGCCGCTCCGGTACAGATCCTGCGTCACTTGCACCTTCTGCTTCGCTTCGCTCCTTGAGTCGCCCGGCTGCCGGATACGCATATGGTAAATATTTACATTTTCTCCCGCCTGTTCCGCGTTCCGCCTCCTGCCGTTCCTCACCCTTCACGATCGCCGCCCCGTTTCGGAGTCCCGGGTTTTGAAGCATATCACGCACGACAGGCATCCACGGCGCGACGCAATCTCCTCACCGCCTCCTCCATGTCCCTTGCCGAGGTGACCGCGGAGATGACCGCTATGCCGTCCGCACCGGCCGCGAAGACCTCCTCCAGGTTGTCCTCGTTTATCCCCCCTATGGCCACCAGCGGCAGGCCCACCGCATTGCGTATGGCCCTCAACCCTTCCAGGCCCAGAGGTCCCCCCGCATCCGGCTTGCTGGGTGTGGGGAACACCGGGCCCACACCCAGGTAATCGGCCCCTTCCCTCTCCGCGGCCAGGGCCTCCTCCACCGAGCTCGCCGAGACACCGAGCACGGCACCCGCTCCCAGGATGCGCCGTGCCGCGGAGGCCGGCAGGTCCTCCTGCCCCAGGTGCACGCCGTCGGCGCCCGCCGCCAGGGCCACGTCCACGCGGTCGTTGACCAGGAAGAGCCGTCCTCCCCCGCTTCCTCTCACCAGCTCCAGCGCTTCCAGGGCCAGGCGGTAGAGTTCGGCGCCTCCCACCTCCTTGTCCCGGAGCTGTACGGCATCGGCCCCGCCGGCAAGGGCGGCTCGCACCACGTCGAGATGCCCCCATCCCCCGCCGGCGTCAGCCGCGGTTATCACGTACAGCCCCAGTTCGAGACCTTTTCCTCTTTCTCGATTAGTTACCATCTTTTTCCTTTTACCTCACCAAGCTCCCGCACGCGGCGGGACCGTCCTTTTTCCGCTCCTTCTCCCAGCCTAAAGGAGGACAGCACCCCTTCGGTCGTCCCGGAAGACGGGGATAAACGTCTTCACCCGCCCGCTCCGAGGAGCTCGAGGGCCAGTTCCGCGGCTCTCCGCCCGGAGAGGAGCATGCCCCCGAACACCGCTCCCATGCGGTGAGACCCGAAGACGGCATTGGCGGTCATCCCGGCCACTATGAGCCCGGGGTGGACCTCCCGGGTGTTGCCCACCAGGGCCTCCTCCCCCTTAGCCGCCCACATGGGCCTCTCACCTATCACCCCGCCCGACTGCGTGGGTAGGCGCAGCCCGGGCACTTTGCGCAACAGCGTCCGGCAGACCTCAGCGTCGTGGCCTGTGGCGTCGATAACCAGCCTGGACCTCACGGCCATAGGGTCAACGTGTAGACCGGCCCTCTCCACGGCCATCCAGTTGAGGACCACCCCGCATACCCGGTCATCCTCCCGGAGCACAAGGTCCTCCACGCCCATGCCCACCCAGATGCGAGCCCCGGCATGCACCGCGGCGGCGGTACAGCAGGAGACCGCCTCCACGGAGTCGGCCACGTATAGCCCGTCTTCCGCCGCCCGGAGAGTGACCCCCGCCTCCTGCAGGATGGGGGCCGCTTCCTCCTGGACGACTATGCGGGGAAAAAGCATCCCGCCTCCCCACATCCCCCCTCCAACGTGGAGGTTCCTCTCGAACACCGCCGTCCTCAGTCCCGCCCTGGAAAGATAGCGGGCAGCGGTTATGCCCGCCGGCCCCGCCCCGGCGACGGCCACGTCCAGCTCCAGGTCGGCCAGGAAATCCTCGCAGAAGGAGCGGGTGATGAGAGCGGTGATGGTGGTCTCCTCGACGGTCATAGCACCTCCTTCAACCCGGTTCATCTTGGTATTAGTTCTATCTCCCGCTTTCCCGCGTCCGAGCAATCCCTGGTATCTCCGGGCGATTGCCTTACCCTGTTAGGGTTCCCGCCGTTTCCGCGCTCTTGCTCTTCATTCCACCGGCGGTTATCTCGCTCCAGGGCCTCTCCCCGCACCGCCGGCGTACCGCTAACCCGTTTCTACGGGGCCTTGAGCCAACGCGCCTTCCCGTGCGGCGGCCCTGGAGATGAACGTCCATCATGCCCTTCTTCTACGCCTCTCCGGGAGGCCCGTTCACCCACGGGACAAATACCCCCGACAACAGAAGCGCCGCCACCAGAAGGTAAGCGGCGCATAAAGAAAGGCAATCGATCCCGCGCCATGTTCCCTTCGCTGGCATTACCCAGATCAGGTTCAGAGGGTATGCTCTCAGCCCCCGCTCGGGAGCACCCCTACATGGCCTGACTTCCTTATCAAGGTACGGAAGAAAATTCCTTTGCCTCCATGATAAACCCGCAAAGGTAATTCGTCCATAAGGAGCGTCACGAATGAGGGGCCTTCCATTTTTACCCCTTTCATCTTCCCCTGGGCGAAGAAAGGCCTCTTTCGACATTCACGTTCGGGAATCGGTTCCGGCGGCCCAGGTCGAGCGGTGGTTCAATGTAGCCACACCGTATTCCTTCCTCATGCCCTTCTTCCTCCCGTCCACCCTTCTCTGTGGCATCTCAGGGCTTGAAGCCAACCACCACGTGGCCTCCCGTCCAGGCCCCCTGCGTAGTTGAAGTACATGGGGCGCTCGCAGACGATGGGGAGGTCCGAGGTGACCTTTACGGAGACGTCCCGGTTCTCACCCACCGCGGCCTTCACGTTCACCGTGGCCCGGGAGGTCTTTCCTATGGGGAGGTCCTGCTCCTTGGTGGAGCCGTCTGCGAACATGTAGGTGATGTGCGCCGTGGTGGCCACTTCGTTGGGGTTCATGAGGCAGAGGTACTCCTCGAAGGTGTCCTTTCCGGTGTAGCCCTCGGCGAAGTAGAAGGTGTTGGCGGCGAAGTGAGCCACGAGCTCTTTGTCCCATAGGACATTGAAGGTGTATGGGTTCTCGTACACGTGTGCGGGTCCGTCATCCCAGTAGACGAAATGCCATCCCGGCGCGGCTACGGCGGTGACGGTCACCTGCTGGCCGCTGGAGTAGGTCCCCGCCCCGGTGACGGTCCCCGCTCCTGCGGGCGAGACGGAGCAGGAGAGGGTGTAGGTGTCCGGGGCGAACTCGGCCACCAGGGTGCGGTCGGAGGCGGCAGTGAACTGGTAGGGGTTGTCCGTTCTCACCTCCACCACCAATCCGGGTCCAGGTTGGGTTTCTGGGAGAGTATCAAAGCCGCCACTCCCGCGGCTATGGGACAAGCCATGGAGGTCCCGCTCATGAAGGAATAGTTCCGGGTGCAGCCCAGGCCGTTCAGGGCCACGGTGTAGGTGGGCATGGTGGACATCACGCTCCCCCCGGGGGCGAAGAGGTCCACGCTGCTGTTGTGCGTGGAAAAGGAGGCCGCGGCGAAGAGGGTAACCCCTTCCCAATAGGCGTAGCTCAGGGCCTCCTCCTCGGCCCTGGAATAGCCCTCGCTCCCGTAGCTCATGCTGATGATGTCCGCCCCGTTGTCCACCGCATAGTAGATGGCCTCCACGATTTCCACGGTGGCCATGTTCCCGCTGCAGTCCCCTGCCCTAAGGGGCATGATCTCCACCCAGGGACAGGTCCCCGCCACGCCGACGGAGTTGTCCGTCTCCGCCCCCACGATTCCCGCGCAGTGGGTGCCGTGCCCGTTGTCGTCCCGGGGATTGCGGTTGGCGTTGGTGTGGAAATAAAGGTCACCCTCGATATGATTGATCCAGCTGGAAGTGTTCGAATCATAACCCCACTCGCAGCCCTCGACACAATAATCGTAAGTGTTCCGGTCGTCATTGAGGTGATAATGGTTACTCGCGTCGCTCTGGGACGTGTCGACGACCAGGTAGTAGGTGTTTCCCTCCACGAGGCTCACCGCGCCGGAGAGGTCCTTTGTCACCTCCTGTTCCGTGGAGGAGACCTCCGAGGGCTGGATGACGGCCGAGGCCAGGTCCGCGCCGTTCAGGTCAGCACGGACGGAGACGTCGATGGGTTGGGTAGGGGCACCCGCCTTGGAGAGCATGATTCCCGCCGAGGTCAGGTCGCATCCCCTCCCCGTTATGGGCTGTGCGTAGATCTGGCTGTCCCCGTCAAGTCCCAGGTGCCAGGGGTTGTTGTAGTAGAAATTGGAGATGCCCGCCCAGTTCCTGCCCCGGCTCCCTCGCGGAACTCCACCAGCACCTGGCCCGGCAAGTACTTTTCCCCGCTTGCCCCGGGGACTGCCGACCCCGAATCCTTGGAGGCCTGGCCCTCGCCGCCGGCGGCGAAAGCCACTCCCGCCGCCGCCAGAAGCAGGAGAATAGGGAACAGCAATCGGATGGCTAACCTCCGAAAGCCCCGCAAAGGGCTCATCCCCTGACCCTCTTTTTGCATCGGAGCCGCCACGCCTCACGAAAAAAAGAGGAGGAGAGTGTCCGGAAACCCCCTCCTCTTCTTGCCGCATATGCGAGGGGTCGGCATACCGGAAAACTTTGCTCTATATCCCGGATATCGGCTAATTCACCTTTATGGCCTTTAAGGCCATCCTCGGCCGCCAAAGGCAGCATTGAGGCGCCTCTCCTACCTCCCTGCATCCTTCCCCATGTCCCGCTTTCCTCGCTCCTCCTTTTTCCTATCCCCTCTCTCCTCCTCTCATCTCCTTTTCCCCTTGTTCTACTTTCCGTGGCTATTCCTCTGGAACCAGCCGAGTTTCCGCGACTTTTCAACATACTCCCACTCGAGGCGGCAACATCGTGGATGAAGGGAAGTGGACCGATATTTAACCGGTTGACACCTTGAGCATCCTGCAGGCGACAGGGACTCGACCTCCAGGAAGAACCCGCAAGATCCGATCGTCTCCGCGGGGTGGAACTGTTTCCCAGGGCAATGTCTTACAGGATTCTATTTAATTTCCATGGATCTGACCGCCGGTGCCCATCCGGCTGTTTCGCCCGGTCGACCTCCGAGGAAGCGGCTCCTGCAATACTATGCCTTAAAGGGTGACCTGACTTAAAGGATGGCCAAATTTTCTGGGTTCATAACGGCGATCATCCACTCCACGGTTTCGCCTGGTCGACGTCCGGGGAAGCGGCTCCTGTAAATGACACCCCGAAGAATTATCGGATTCCCGGGCTTCATCCCGGACCGCCCACCTTGATGGTCCGCCCGTCGGAGCCTTATGTGCAACCAGCCCAAGGTGATACCGATTTAGTAATCCGATCTACCCTACCCGGGTCCGCAAGGATCCCGGCCGGACCGGGTCACCGGGCAGATACTCAGGAGGGCGGTGGCTCGCGGGCGATGCGCCACCAGGAGATCCGATCTTCCCCTACCGGAGCTCGAGGCAGAACTTTCCCGGCCTATTCGGGGGATGACGCCTGGAGAGCCGCTGTTCCGCGTGGTGATGCCCCCTGTCTTGGTTGCTCGGTGTTCAGCGTGGTGATGCCCCATGTCGTGGTTATTATAATATCCTCGAAGGGAGCGTGGTGTTCATGGCCGAGGAGAGGGATGAGATAAGGGATAAAGGTATCGCCTCCGAGAGCGCCGGCACTCCAGGAGAGGAAAAGGACGCCGTTTTCTCCTCCGACCCCGGGAGGGAGGAAGCGGAGAACCCCGGCGAGTCCGCAGGGCAGGCCGGAAAGAAAGGCCGGGCCACAACGAAGGATGGCGGCTCCGCCGGCGGGGGAACCGAGCGGAGGACGAGAAAAGCTGCTTCCTCCTCGCGGGGAGGAGAGACGGCGACCGAGACTCCGGAGGGGCGCGAGACCCATTCCGAGGAGAAAGTGGGCGAGGAGAGCGGTGCGGCCTCCCGAAGCGGTGAAGCGAAAAGGGAGAAGGTGAGCGAGGAGGAGTTCCGCCGTCTGGTGGAGGAAAGCCTGGAAAGGGTCACCGTGGAGGAGGTGACCCTCACGGTTATGAACCAGTTCGCCAGCCTGGGTTACCTGAAGATGGGACTGCCGGAGAGCGTCAACCTGAAATACCGGGACCTCTCTCAGGCCCTGCTGGCCATAGACCTGCTGGAGGCCATGATAAAGGGCGCGGAGGGGAAGATACCGGAGGAGAGCCTTAAGCCCTTTCGCGGCACCCTGGCCAATCTCCAGCTGAACTACGTGCAGCTAAAAAAGCGGCTGGGGTGACGTCGTGCGGGGTCATGCGGCGGCTCCGGATCCATGATTGCCCCGCAGTGCGCCGGCCCGCTCTGATGCAAGGGTGATGAATCCCGCCGCGACGGAACACCGTTTCGCGAGCCCGCATCGCCTCTCAAGAGAAGGCGTTGAGCGTCCTTCAGGGAAGTAAGGGCGTCCCGCCGGTCAGAGAGAAGGCCGATCACGAGAGGCGTCACTCCCAGGAGATGGCATCCACGGCGCCGAGGGAGAGGTACACGAACTCCCTTTCATGCCTCTCGCCGGCCAGGGTGCAGCTGACGTCCTTGAGCACCAGGATTCCGCCCTCCTCCACCTTCTCCAGGTTCCCCCGGAAATAATGCCCGCCCCTGGTCCAGACCATGAGCTCGCCTCCACCGCGGGAGCTCAGCAGAGGGATAAAGACATTCTCGTCCTGCACGGCCTTCATTCACCACCTTTCAGACTCTCCAGTCGCCGGCGCGCCCTCTTGTCGTGAGGCCTGTAGAAAAGGTAGTCCTCGAGATCCTGCACCGCCTCCCGGGTCCTCCCCATTTCCATCCAGGCCAGGGCCCTCTTATAATAGGCCTGCGCGTAATCCGGGTAGAGCTCGATAGCCATGGAATAGTCTTCCACAGCCGAGGAGTGATCTCCTACCGAAGCCCGCACATCGCCGCGGGCCGTATAGGCGGCGGCGAAATCGGGTTTGAGGGCGATGGCCCGGCTCAGAGGCTCCACGGCCTCGTCGTGGCGTCCCGCTTTTCCGAGGGCCACCCCGAGGTTGTACCATCCCACCACGAACTCGGGATAGAGTTCGACGGCGCGACGGTACAGGGGGATGGATTCCACATATTCGCCGCGCGAGTCGTGCAGCTGGGCCCGGGAGTTGAGCTCCGTGGCCTCCTTTATGGCCTCTATGCGCCCTCCGGAGAGGGCGAATCCGCAGACGGGGCACCTTTCCACCCCGGCGGGGATCTCCTTGCTGCAGTTGAAGCACCGTGTAGTTCCGGCCACGACCTTCCCCCGCAAAAAATGGTGCCCTTGGGGAGATTCGAACTCCCGCACGTGGCTCCGGAGGCCACTGCTCTATCCGCTGAGCTACAAGGGCACCGTCTTCTCAGAACGCCATCAAAATATTATCAATCCCCGCCCGCCGTTTCAATTCGGCCGGGCGGTGGCGGGCTCGAATCGCCACACCCCATCTTCCTCCCGGCGCCTCACCCGCCCTCCTTCCTCCAGGATGAGCAGGTGCCCCAAAGCCTCCTTCAGGGCCAGGAAGTGGTCCACGTCGGGCGGTTTGTCCCTCACTTGGGGAAAGAGCCGCAGGGCTACCTCCCACACCGTACGCCAGCCCTCCATCACCGCTTCTTCCGTCTTCTCCAGCCTCTTCCGGTGGTGGAGGATGTTGAAGTCAATCCTCCTCCTCACGTTGCTTATTGGCCGTCCGTGCCCGGGGTAGGCGGTCTCCACCCGCATGTCCTTGAGGCGTTCCAGGGAGGATATGAACTGGGGGAGCCCCGTGAGGCGGCCTTGCCGCGGTGGGCAGTAGAGCTCCGGGTTGGGAGTGATGGAACGCATGAGATGGTCTCCCGAGAAGAGGATACCCTCCTCGGGCTCGTAAAAGCAGAGGTGGCCGGCGGTATGCCCCGGGGTATGCACCACCTCGAGGAGGCGATCTCCAGCCGGGACCCTCTCCCCTCCCTCCAGCTTCAGCCCCAGAGGGCACGGCTCGGAGAGCTCTATCCACCGATGGGCGATGGAGAAGACGGAATCCGAGACCTCTTTGGGAAAGCCCAGCGCGGCGCTCAGGTCGGCATAGCATCGGTATTCCCGCCGCAAACGGCTGCGGACCCGCTCTATGCGCGGAGCCTCATACCGGTGCGCCGCCACCACCGCTCCCGTGGAGCGCCTTATCCTGTCCGCCGACCCGAAGTGATCGATGTGCGAATGGGTCAGGTAAAGATAGGAGAGGCGGCTTGACCCCGCGTAGCGAAGGGCCCCCTCCACCACCTCGGCCAGGAAGGGGTGAAAGGGGCCCGCGTCGATGAGGGCCGGCTCCCTCCCCAGGAAGAGGTAGAGGTTCACGTTGCGCAGGACATGGGGTATGGGGATGTCGATATGGATTATGTCCTCCCTTATGGGCCTCACCAGCCCGGAGTAATCGAAGTCCGAGGGGATCATCCCACCATCGCCGTGTCCAGATAGGGTTCCCAGCTGGGGTGGATGTCCCCCGCCAGAGCCAGGAACCAGATGTGGTCGTGGGGCTGGAAGGGTTTGCGCAGCAGCTTCAAGCCCGCCTCGGCGGGGAGGCGGTTCATCTTGCGGGCGTTGCACCTCCGGCAGGCGGCTACCACGTTCTCCCAGGTGTGCTCCCCTCCCCGGCTGCGCGGGACGACGTGGTCGATGCTCTCCGCCCTACCCCCGCAGTACTGGCAGGTATGGTTGTCCCGGGCGAAGACGGCGCGGCGGCTCAAGGCCACCGAGCGGTAGGGAACGCGCACGTAATAGGCCAGCCGGATGACCGTGGGGAAGGGCATGTTCAGTTTCTCGGAACGCAGATACCCCTCCCCCTCCTCGATGATCTCCGCCTTCTTCTTGAGGACCAGGACCACAGCCCTCCTGAGGTTCACAAGGTTCAGGGGTTGATAGGATGCGTTGAGAACCAGTACACGCGTCATCCCGTCCATTGCCGCCGCACACACCAAACCAGGTTTTGCCGCTTGCCGTGTGCTACCGACCTCCTTCGCGCGCTCCCCAAAAACGATAACTTGCCCTTAATGATACCCGATGTCCCTGACCTTGAACAGCCGGAACCACGGCCGAGCCGTTCGAGTCCGCGAGATGCAATCGAGGAGAAATGCGTCTCTCGTCGCGAGTGCCGGGATATTCCGGGGGCGGCGGCTCAATCCCCTCCGCTTCCCTAACCCTTCCCTCCGCCCAGGGCGCCCACGCTCTCTAGCAACCGCAGGGCGGCGAGTTCCGCCAGGACGGAAAGGTCCTCGGTGGGAAGATAACTTGGCGCCGTGGCGTCGAAGAAGACCCGCGCCGAAGCGGGGAACTCTTCGTCAGCCTCGTTGAAGACCAAAAGCAGGGGCACGCGGGGGAGGACATCCCAGACGGCCGCCACGTCACCGGGAAGGTCCACAGGGCGGGCGGTCGCGGAAGCCCACCTCCTCAGAGCCTCCAGGCGGCCGGCCAGCCCGAGCGAAAGGGGCCTCTCCACCTCGGCGGCGAAGGCCGGCTCGTGATAGCGGGCCCCGGGAAGGTCCCGGTAGGCCACCCACTGGCCGCGCACCCGGGACCCGTCCGCCTGGACCAGGTAGTGGAGGAGGATGAGGGCCTCCCGGGCCCCGGAGGCGCTGCCGTCCTCGCGGCTGACCACTCCCTCGGGGTAGGATACCGTGTACCTCTCGCCGAAGAAGGGGACGACGAAACGCCGTCCCGGGTAGGAATAGAAGGTGCCCGAGCGGGCGGCCATCCAGGAGGGGTCCAACGACCGGAACCTGCGGACAGCGGCCTCCCGTGCCTCTCCCAACTCTTGCGGCGTGTGTTCCAGGGCCATTTGTCACCTCGAAAAGGTCCGTGCTTTCCCGATGGCTCCTCGCGCGGCGTCCCGTCCCCCTATTTCCGCCAGTCCCCGCGCCTCCCGCTTCGACATCTTCCCGTGATGGGATAGGGGGCGAGAAGCCCCGCATCGTCTCCCTGCCCGCCGGAGGAAAAGGCCTCCGCGCGCCCTTTCCTTGAAGATATATCAAATCGTTCCCTTTTGGCCATGCGGCAGGAAAAATTTTTCTCCCCGTTCCTGCCGTCCTTTGCGGTGAGAGAGGTTTTTCCCTGGTCGTCTTCTTCCAAGAATCGGAGAAATCACCCCTTTCTTCCTTTCGTTCTTGCCTCTCTTGCCGGGATGACGGGGTGGTTTATCGACTTCTTTCAACCTGAAAAGTGCCCTCCAAAAAGATGCAGCACCAGAGGCCTCTATCTTTCTTCTGGAGGTTCGCCTCAAACCCACCTTTCTTTTTGCGAACATGGGCATTTAAAGGCGCGCCGCCCTCCCCACCTGATACGGCGAGCTTCCTTCACGGGCGGAACGCCAAAAGTCGGGAATTTAAGGGACGCATGCCATGTTCCGGCGTCCCGCTTTATCTGGAAGACGGCGCGTCCATAGGAAGGATTCTCTCCGGTCCTCCCCTCCATCCACGCGTGCTATCCTGTCTTTGGAAACCCTTTTCCAGGAAGCGGCCTGGAAGGTCAGGCCCCAGCCGGAGACCCGACGTGGGGAGCTCAGGCGGGACCGTAGAAGACGTTGTGAGGAGGGACCGGTGAAGATAACCATCTACGGGACGCATTGCGCCTGCACGCAGGAGATATACGACCAGGTCATGAGCTTCCTGGCGGAGAAGGGGCTGCAGGCGGAACTGGAACTGGTCACGGAACCCGGCCGCCTGGCCGAGGCTGGAGCGAACGGGATTCCGGCCCTGGAGGTCGACGGGGTGATGGTCGTCGAAGGGCGGGCGCCCCTGCGAGCGGAACTGGAGAGCCTTCTTGGCCCGCCGAAAATAGACCGCTGGTGGACGAGGGGCAAACGCGGGTGCGGCGGACAGAGCCGGTAAGGAGGTAACCCCACCGCGTCCGGCTCCCGGAAAATCCGCAAACCCGCCCCCCACGTGCGCGGATCGTGGAAACCCGCATAACCCTTGGCTCCTCTCGGATCACGGAGGGAACCACCGGTGCATCTCAGGAGGGGAAGAAAGACCTTTCCACAGAGGGGCGGCACGTCCCGCTCCGGTGTCCGGGAGGCGGTGCCGACGGAAGAGGTGCGAGTGACGGTAAGCGGCAGCGAAGTGTGTCCAATACAGCTTTACTTTATGCCCCAGGCGCGGTGGAGCTGGGGGATGACCCTCACCTCCCGGAAATGAGCGGCCACGGCCTCCGCCAGCTCCGCCGCCCTCCTCGCGGTCAACCCTACCCGCCAACTATGCCCGGCGGAGGCGGGTGGGGATATGCCCGGTGCCGGCGATGCGCCTCCGGGCATCCGGGGAACGCCTGTCGCCACCTCCTTTTCGGGCCCCTCGAGGGGAGAGAGCCGGACGCTCACCGGCTGCAGGACGAAGGGTATCTCCCCGGCGCCCGGTATCTCTCGCGTGATGCGCCGGCAGAAACCCGTCACCTCCTCCAGCGGAGTCCTCTCCTCCGCCACCAGCTTGAGGAACACCCGGCGCGCGACGGCCACCCTCAGGAACTCCAGCTGCGCCTCCAGAAGGTCCCTTCCTCCCAGGGCGCTGGGGAGCTTGAGGTCCATGGCTATCCAATCCACCCATTCCAGGACCTTTCGCAGCTCACCGGGAAGGGTCCCGTTGGTCTCCAGATATATGGACATCCCGCGCTCCTTAAACCGGGGCAAGACGCCGGCAAGGGCCTCCGCCTGCAGGAGGGGCTCCCCCCCGGTGAGGCTCACGGAATGCATCATCGGGCCCCACGAGGCCTCGATCCTCCTCAACACCTCTGCGTCCGGGAGTGGATTGGCAACACTTTCCATATCCCCCTCCCAGCCCCAGACCCGGCACGACTCCGGCTCCGCCCTGGCCTCCGGGGTGTCGCAATAGGAGCATTCCAGGTTGCATCCCACGAGGCGCAGAAAGACCTGGGGGACGCCCACCAGCAGGCCCTCACCCTGAAAGGAGGGAAATATCTCCACCAGCCTCAACAAGGCACCGCCCCTTCCGGCTCGACCGGCCGTCAGCACCGTTTCGGCCGTAATCGATAAAGGAAAAGAAGGCCTTCCGCTCGCTCCCCCGCCGCACTGGACGCCCCGTCATCCACGGTCCCGGGAAACCCGCCACCATCCTCCCTCCTCGTCTGCCGGCCGCCGCAGCCACCCTCCCGCTTCCGGCGAGCCCGATCCTCCCCCATGGCCTCCACGGTGCGTGCAGAGGGGACTGGAAAAACGCGGACCCGCGACGGATGTACCGTTATGCGACAGAGAGGATCGACGCCTTCAGCCCACGCCGCGAACCTTGCAGCGGGCGGACTCCATGCCCTTCATCTCGTTGATGAAGCCCTGCAGCACCTTGAGGATGAAGTCGTCCACCGGGATCTCCAGGTCGTCCAGCCCCAGGGTGGGAACCGGCGTGTTGCGGCTGGAGACGTTGATGCCGATGTGTATAAGGTTGGAAACCGGGCTGGCGGTGGCCACGGACACGGTGAGCTTGCGGCTCTCCTCCTGGCCTTCGTCCACCTCCACCTCGATATAGAGGTCGTCACCGCGCCTGCTGATGAAGAGCTCCGGTTTGAGCTCCTCGATGACGTCCTTGACGACGCAAAGGAAAAGCCTCTGGAGAGCCAGGGTGCGGGGAAGGTCGGAATCGAACAGCTCAACTATGAAGTGCACCATGTCCTCGCTGTATATCTCCGCCCCTTTCTTGCGGTCCTCCATGTCCACGAGGCCCTCCGCCTGCACACGGCAGGGACCGCGGAAGGCGACCACGGAATCGCCCTGCACGTCGTGTTCGGTGAAAGCGTAGAGCGAGTGCAGTTGCGAGCCGTCGTAGGTGATGCTCCTCCCCTTGATGTACTTGCCCTTCATGGATCACCTCTGCCCGAATGGAATCCACATGACATCATGACGAAAAAAGACCTCTCAACCGCCGGGACTCGCCCAAGGCCTCCGCCGCGGCCCGGAAACGCAGGCAGGATTCGCATTTGCCGCACCACAGATCGCCCCCATTATAGCACGGCCAGGTAAGCTCAAGCGGCAACCCGAGCCGCAGGGCGGCGCGCATGATCTCCTCCTTGTTCCAGTGCAGGGTGAAACTCCTCAGGCGAACACGACTACGGGTGGAATACCCGAGGGCGCGGTTCATCTCCCTCACGAAAGCGGGAGAGTTGTCGGGAAAGGCCGCTCCTTCCTCGGCGTTCAGCCCCATGACCAGGAAAGGTATACCCAGGGCCTCGGCCAGGCATGCTCCCATGTGCACCAGCAGCCCGTTGCGGTTGGGCACCCATACCGCCCGCGCCGCTTCCCTCCTCCATGCGGGGTTCTCGAGGTCCCGCCTCCCCGGCCGCGGCAGTTGCCTGTCCGAGCCGGTCAACGCGTCCCCGGAGAACCGTGCCACCCAGCGCGCCTCGATCACCTCATGCCTCACGTCGTGCATCGCGCAGAGGGCGGCGGCTCTCTCCCTCTCCTTTCGGGCCGCCCTCTGTCCGTAATCCACGGTGAGGGCCAGGGCAACGCCGCCCCTCCTCAAGGCCAGGAGGAGGTTGACCGCCGAATCCAGGCCTCCGGAGAGGAGGACCAGGTTTCCCTTTCCCCTCGCGGCGGCTTCTCCACCGTCTCCCAAAAGGAAGCCCCCTTTGTGCCCCTTCATCCAATTCCCCTTCGGGTCCAGAGCAGCTCCATTCCATCCCCTTGGAGGACCCCCGACACCCGGGCGGACAGCGCTCGCCAGAGGCGCCCGGACATCCTCTCCCCGGTGTCGAAAGCCAGGGTCAATCCCTTTCCCTGTAGACCACGCGGGTGTCCGGGGATTCGGAAACGGCCACCCATACGACGCGGATTCCCCTTCCCACCTCCGAGCCCACCCGGGCGGAGAACTCCCTGAAGATATGGCGGGCCAGGTTCTCCGAGGTGGGGATGAGGCGCGTGAAGGGCTCCACCTCGTTCAGGCAGCGGTGGTCGAAACCGGCCACGACCTCGCCCAGGATGCGCTTGAGGACCAGGAAATCGACCACTATCCCCCCCTCGTCCGGCTCCCCTCCGGCGACCGCCGCCTCCACCCTCCAGCGGTGCCCGTGCAGCCTGGAACAGGGACCGGGATAACCGGGGAGGCGGTGGGCGGCGTCGAAATGGACGCCCGCGACGACCTCGAATTCATCTGCCATTATTTTCCTCCTTCAGGAGCAACCGACAACAGCCCACGGCGGCTACGAAGTCGGGCGGCTCGGGGACCACGGGCTCCACGCCCAGCCGTTCGGCCAGCAGGACCCTCAGGGCCCGACTGCGCGCCACTCCCCCGGTGAGGACCAGGGTTCCTCTGGGAAAACGGGACAGGAGGGGGAGGAGGCGCCCGAGGATGGCGCGGTTCACCCCTGCCGCCAGCCTCTCCACCGGCCATCCCTCACCCAGGAGGCCCACCAGCTCCGTCTCCCCGTACACCGCGCAGGTCGAGGAGAGCTCCACCGGGTCCTCCCAGTAATTTCCCAATTCCTCCCAGTCCATTCCCAGGACCCTGGACATGTTCTCCAGGAACTTCCCCGCCGAGGCAGCACAGCGGTCGTTGGCCTCGAAATCGGCAAGCCTTCCGTCCCTTACCAGAAGGGCCTTGGAGTCCTGCCCTCCGACGTCGAGGACCACGGCATCCTCTATTCCCGTGAGCGCCGACACCCCGGCGGCTATGGCCTCCAGCTCGGGAAAGACGACCGCTCCGCCCCCCAGCCGGACCCTGCCGTATCCGGTGGCGGCCACGCGCACCCCTTCCACCAGGCCGAGGCTCCTGCCACGAAGCGTCCCGCCCCCTTCCCCGGGCTCTATGTGCTTGCGGTAGAACTCGGCCGTGTCGAAGGGGCCGAGGTAGCGACGGCTCCCGCCCTCCTCGAGGGCTATCTTCACGAACCGGCTTCCCAGATCCACGCCGCAACGTAAATTCATGCGTTCCCTGCTTTTTCGCACGCCTTGACCTTCTCCCTTCAGGCGAATCTCCTCCGTACCCGTTCCACGTCACTTATGTTACTCCACCTCTCCCCTAAAACCTCATAAGCGCAGGGGTTTCTTCGATAGACATCCCGGTACTCCCCCTTTTATCCCAGGGCGTCGTGTCCCTATCCCCACAGGGGAGTCTCCTCAGGGGATTCGCCACCCGGGAGCCGGCCCCTGCCTCCAATTATTCCACCGAGCCATCGTCGCGCCGGGCGGCCGACATCCACTCCGGAAGGCCCGCCCGCGGAGTTGCATGCCCGGGCCACGGGCGCGGCTATCTCACTTAAACCGTGCGAAGCCGAACCGCGCATCGTAAAGGGTTTTACCCGCCACCCTCACGGGCACTTCCTCCGCCGCAGCATGGCCACGAAGTTCTCCAGGCGCATCCTGGTCCTGGCGTCCAAGCGGGAGGAGCGGTCCATCTCCAGGGTGAGCAGGGGGAGGGAGAGGGACCGGCGGAGGATTATGTCCTCCACCTGCCGGAAACAGAAGCTCTGCACGTAATGGATGAGCCCGTCCAGGCCCCTCCGCCTCGTCTCCCTCCGGATATCCCTCAGGCGGTAGAATATGGAATACGGGTAGCTGTACCGGCGGTATTTCTCCACCAGGTCCGCGGTGCGGAAGGGAAGGCTGAACTGGCGCTGCACCTCGTTATAGACCACCCTCGCGCCCAGTGCCTCCAGGTAGTCGTAGAGCTCGGGAGCCATGGGAGGCACGCCCAGGTAACCCAGACGAACCATATCCCTGGCGCGGGGAAAGTGGCGGTCCTTGGCCCTTTCCGCGGCGCGGACCAGGAGGCCGTCGAGTTTCCGGGCGAAGGCCTCAGGGTCCCCCTCCATGTCGCTGCAGCTCACCAGCACCAGGTGGTTCTCCATGCCTGTGACTAAGCCTTCCTTCCAAGTGAGCTCGTCCAGGCGATGCGCCCTCCGTCGCACTCGGTCCAGGCGCCTCAAGGCTCCCTCCACCTCGCTCCACCCCACTCCCAGGCGTCGCATGAAGGCCTCCATCTGGGCTCGGAGCAAACCGTAATCCCTTTCGTAGGGATAGGCGAAGGGGATAACCTCCATACCTTCCGACTGCAAGGTCTCCATGAGGCCGTGGGTGTTGGAGCAGTCTCCCTGGGTGACCGCCACCAGGGCTCCCAGGTCTTTCATCTCCCTTGCCGCGCCGTAGATGCCCTTTACCCAGGCACAGAAGGAACGGGGGAAGCCGGCAAGCTCCGCCTCCTCGACGAGCCTCTCCCTCTCCGGATGGGAGACGAAGACGTTGTTCAGGTCCACCGGGACATGTCCGGCGGCATAGATGACCTCGACGGGCACGGTGGTGGTAATGGCGATCTTCATCTCCAGACCATGATAGCATCCGCGCCACCGGCCGGGCCCGGACACGTGAGTTGGTGAAGGCTGGAGGACCTAAGAGACAGCTTGAGAGAACTCGGGCCGACCTCGCCGAATGACGGATACCGAAAACGGAAGGGGGCGCCCCCAGGCGCCCCCTTTAATCCATCCCCTCCTGGGACCAACCGGCCTCCGGATTAACCCCAAGGATAAGCGTCGGTCACACCCATCAGGTTGGCGCCGATGACCACCCTCTGGATCTGGTTGGTGCCCTCGTAGATCTGCATGATCTTGGCGTCGCGCATGAGCTTCTCCACCAGGTACTCCTTCATGTAGCCGTACCCGCCGTGGATCTGCACCGCGTCGGTGGTCACCCGCATGGCCATGTCCCCGCAGAAGGCCTTGGCGTAGGAGGACTCCAGGGAGCACGGCAATCCTTTGGAGGCTTTCCAGGCGGCCAGGAGGTAGAGCCGGCGCCCCGCCTCGATCTGCATGGCCATGTCCGCGAGCATGAAGCTGATGGCCTGCTGGGCGATGATGGGCCGCCCGAACTGCACCCTCTCCTTGGCGTACTTGAGGGCCTCCTCGAAGGCGGCGCGGGCGATGCCCACCGCGCCGGAGGCCACGCTGGCGCGGGTCATGTCCAGGGTGATCATCACGTTGTAGAAGCCCTGGCCCATGGGCACGAAGAGGTTCTCCTTGGGCACCCTGACGTTGTCGAAGATGACCTCCGTGGTGTTGGAGGCCCGGATCCCCATCTTGTCCTCCTTCTTGCCGATGGAGACCCCCTCGTACTCCCGCTCGACGACGATGGCCGCGATGCCGCCGTACTTCTTCTCCTTGTCGAAAGTGCAGAAGACGCTGTAGAAGTCGGCGATGCCCCCGTTGGTGATGAAGCACTTCTGGCCGTTCACCACGTAGTAGTCGCCTTCCTCCCGGATGGTGGTGGAGATGGAGGCCGCGTCGGACCCAGCCCCCGGCTCGGTGAGGCAGAAGGCAGCGAACTTGGGGTTCTCGGGATCGGTCAGGCGGGGAAAGTACCTCTTCTTCAGCTCATCGCTGGCGGCGATGAGCATGGGGGTGGTGGCCAGGCTGTTGGCTCCCAGGGTGGTGGCGATTCCCGCACAACCCCAGAAGAGCTCCTCGCTGACCATGGCCGCGGTCACCTGGTCCAGGCCGCCTCCGCCGTATTCCTCGGGGATGGCCATGGCCGTGAGCCCGGCGGCCGCCGCTTTCTTGATCAGCTCGTCGGGGATCTTGCCTTCCTTGTCGCACTCCAGAGCGATGGGCCGCATCTCGTTGAGCGCGAACTCGTGGGCCATCTTCACTGCTGCTTTCTGTTCTTCGGTGGGTTCGAAATCGATCATTCACCTACCTCCTTGGCTCTTCGAACTCCTCGGCGTACGTTACCGCTTCCTATCCTTCCGGCCTTTCCGTCCGGGCCTACTATATGGTCAAAGCACGCGGCCCTACCTGCCTACGAACTTGGCCTTGCCCGGCCCCTCCGCCAGGAAGGTCCGCATGCCTATCTTCTGGTCCTCGGAGGCGAAGCATAGGGCTATCCCCTGGGCCTCGATGATCAGCCCCTCCTCGATGGAGCATTCCATCCCCTTGTTGATGGCCCGCTTGGCCATGGCCAGGGCCACTGCCGGTCCTGCGGCGTATTTGGCGGCCACCTTCTGGGCGTACTCGATGACCGACTCCTCCCCGGTGACCACCTTCTGGACCAGCCCCATCTCCAGGCACTCCTGGGCGCTGTAGAAGCGCCCGCTGTAGATCATCTCCTTGGCCTTCGCCGGCCCGATGAGGCGGGGCAGCCTCTGCGTCCCGCCCGCGCCGGGGATGATGCCCAAAAGGATCTCCGGCTGCCCTATCTTGGCGTTCTCGTGGGCGAAGCGGAAATCGCAGGCGATGGCCAGTTCGCAACCCCCGCCCAGGGCGAAGCCGTTGATGGCGGCGATGACCGGTTTGGGAATATCTTCCACCTTGGTGAAGCTCTCCTGAGCGACGCCGATGAACTTGGCGATCTCCACCGCCCCCTGCTCCACCATCTCCTTGATGTCCGCCCCGGCAGCGAAGTTCTTCTCTCCCCCGGTGATGACTACCGCCCTGACCTGGTCGTCTAGGGTGAGCTCCTCCGCGCACTTCCCGATCTGCATGAAGAGGTCCGCGTTCAGGGGATTGAGCGGGGGGCGGTTCAGGGTCACCGTCGCCACTCCGTCCTTAACCTCCACGATGAGCAGGTCGTAGTCGTAGGCCATCTTTCACCTCTCTTTCCTGTCGCGAGGAGACCTTGCGAACGGACAGAAGTTCGGTTCTCACCTCCTCCTGTGATCCCGGGCTCTCCCGGCGTCTGCGTCCCGGGGTGAGAATCCCTTGCCTCGGAGTGTCAGGTCTGGGGATAGGCCCATGCGACCCTTCACGCGGTTCCAACCCAAAACAGATTAACATCTACCTTATGCCCCGTCAACAAAGGCGGTTAACCCCCTTAAGCGGGCAGGAAACCCGATTTCCAGGGGAAGGCAAAGGCATGGCGGCGGCCGTCCGGGAGCACCCCGGCGCGATAGTCGCCGGTGATGTGACGCGTCCTGTGCACTGAAGCCGCACCGAAAACGACCCGGCTTGATTAATGATACGATCAAGGCCGCATTGTACGGATGTTAACCGTTTTATGCCGCCGGGTGGGGAGACCCCATGACCCTACCCGCGGCGGATATCCCCTCTTCGGAGGGGCACCTAAAACCCTTGTTCACGTCATGCACGGCTAATATAATTGCCCATTGGGTGAAGGATGAGAGCCGCGCTCGGAACGGTGGGTCACCCAGGGAGAAAAGAAAAGTGAAATTAGAGGCCACCTCCATCTGGTTCGGGATCCTGGTCCTCTTTGGAGGTTTAGGCCTTTTCCTTTTCGGTATGTTCCTCATGAGCGAGGGGCTGCAGCTGGCGGCGGGGGACCGCCTGCGCCGCATGCTGGAGAGCCTGACCCGCAACCGCGTCCGCGGTGTCCTGGTGGGGACCGGCGTGACCGCCCTCATCCAGAGTTCCTCCGCCACCACGGTGATGCTGGTGGGCCTGGTCAACGCCGGGCTCATGAAGTTCTCCCAGTCCGTGGCGGTGATATTCGGGGCCAACATCGGGACCACGGTCACCGGGCAGATCGTGGCCTTCAACGTTAAGACCCTATCCTTTCCCTGTATCGGCCTGGGCTTCCTGCTCTACCTGGCGGGCAACAAGAGGGTGTGGAAATATTCCGGGCAGATCCTTCTGGGATTCGGCATCCTCTTCCTGGGAATCGAGCTCATGAAAGGGGGGCTGGCACCCCTCAGTAACTCCGGGACCTTCGAGAACTGGCTGGTCCGCTACGGCGGGAACTGGTTCCTGGGCCTCCTGCTGGGGATCATCATCACCAGCCTGGTGCAGAGTTCCTCGGCGACCACGGGAATGGTCATCGCCATGGGAGCCACGGGCGTCCTCTCCATCCGCGGCGCGGACCCCCTGCGTATCGCCATCCCCATCATCCTGGGGTGCAACATCGGGACCTGCATCACCGCCTTCATCGCCAGCCTGGGCGCCAGCATGCCCGCCAAGCGGGTGGCCATAGCGCACTACCTGTTCAACATTTCGGGAACCGTCCTCTTCCTGCCCTTCCTCCCCTGGCTGCCCAAACTGACCCTGCGCATATCCGAGCTCTTCGGCGCCGGGCCGGACAACATCGCCCGGCAGATAGCCATGTTCCACACCTTCTTCAACATGACCATGACCCTGATTTGGCTCCCCTTCGTCAACCAGTTCATCTGGCTGGTAAAGAAGGTGAAGAGAGGCGAGGAACCCATAGTGGAACGCGATCCCCTCTTCTTGGATCCCCGCATCTTCCACAACCCCGCCCTGGCCCTGGAGATGGCGCGCAAGGAGATAACCCGCATGGGCCGCATCACCCTGGACATGTTGCGCACCTCGGTGGGTTACCTCAGGAAGATGGACCGGGGGGGCAAGAAACAGCTCTTGGAGATGGAATCCATCGTGGACGGCTTGGCCCACTCCATCATCGAATACCTATCCAAGCTCTCCCAGGAGCCCCTGGCCGACGAACAGTCCGAGCGCCTGGTGGGTTACATGCACGCGGTCAACGACATCGAGCGCATCGGCGACCACGCGGAGAACATCATGTATCTGGCCGTCAACAAGTCAGAAGATGGGCTGGCCTTCACCGAGGCGGCCAAGCAGGAGCTGGAGGAGATTTCCAGTACGGTCTTCGACATGTACGAGGGCATCATCGACGCCTTCGAGAAGGAGAACTCCGACGAGGCCCGGCACTACCAGTCATTCGAACACCTGGTGGACGAGATGGCCAGTCGTTTTCGACGCAATCATCTGGGGCGCCTCAACCGCGGCGAGTGCGACGGGTCGGCAGGAGTGGTCTTTCTGGACACCCTAAGCAACCTGGAGCGCGTGGGCGACCTGGCCAACAACGTCGGCCATGTGACCACCGGAGCCCTGGAAAAACTCTGAGGAAGAACCCGCCTCCAATTCTTGCGAATCCCTCATGCCGTGGGCCTTGCTACCCTGCCCGAGAACGTTGCGGCCGTCCGAGCCGCGCAGGACTGGAAACCGGAGCGGGAGCCGATGGCCCTCCATCCGCACAACCCTCTTTCTCTTTCGATCCGGGAAAAGTGCCTTGGAGGCGGAAAACCGTGTCCTCCGGAGGGAAATCACAGAATAAAGGCAAAAGGCCGAAAGGTTTGGAAAACCCACTCCGCAGGTGCGGCCTCGAAGAGGACCTGAACCGCGAATGAAGGGTCTGGAGCGGAAGGGTCGGAAAACAATTTCCGCAGGTGTGGACTCGAAAAACGTAGGTTGACCGCTCAGGAGCTCGCGGCCGGACGCGACACCTGCATGTTCCGCGCAGCGGCCTAGCGGGGAGCCGGATGGTGATAGACTGATAACAGGACGTGGGCATCGGCCTACCTCCGGCCATGACCCTTGTTCGCCCCGGAGTTCGAAGAAGATCGGAGGGCTTTTCAAAAGGAAGTTCGGACATGTCCGGCAGGCCGAGACCGATCCTGGTGGTCAGTAGGTGCCTGTGCTTTGATGCCTGCCGCTGGGATGGCGGCATCGTTTGGGACCCTTTCGTCGAGGCGCTCTCCCATCACGTGGAACCCCTTACCGTTTGCCCCGAGGTGGGGATAGGCCTCGGAGTCCCGCGTGATCCCATACTGGTGGAACGCCGGAACGGCGAGCTGCGGCTGGTCCAGCCGGACACGGGAAGAGACCTGACCGCGGAGATGAAGGTTTTCTGCCGCACGTTCCTCGCCTCCCTCCGCGAGGTGGACGGGTTCCTCCTCAAGGCCCGCTCGCCCTCCTGCGGGATCGGGGACGTCAAGATATACCCCCCTGGAAGAGGTGAGAAGCGGGTCGTGGGCAAAGGGTCCGGCTTCTTCGGCGCGGAGGTGGCGCGGAGCTTCCCGCTGTTCCCGGCGGAAAGCGAGTCGCGCCTCCAGGATCTCCGTATCCGGGAACACTTCCTGGTGCGAATCTTTACCCTGGCCCGGTTCCGAGAGGCGGCTCACAAGGGGACCACGGAAGCCCTGGCGGACTTCCACGAGCGGCACGAGCTACTGCTCATGGCCTACAACCAGAGGGAGCTGAAGGAGATGCGGCGGCTGGCGCGCAGCCCTCACCGGGAATCGTCCGAAGAACTCTTCTCCGCTTACGGAGAGCGCCTGCGCAGGGCTCTGGCCAGGCCTCCCCGCCACGCCGGAAACCTCAAGGTCCTCACGCATGCTATGGGATATTTTGCCAATGTATTGACCTCCGGGGAGAGGGGCCGCTTCCTGGACGCCCTTCGCAACTACGAGGAGAAGAGGATCCCTCTCAGCATTCCCGTAAGCATCATGAGTTCCTGGATAGAGAGGTATGGGCAGAGACGCCTCGCCGCGCAGGTCTATTTCCGCCCCTATCCACAGGAGCTGGCATCGATCGGTGAGCCGCGTCAGGAGGTGGATCCCCATCGCCGCTAACCACGAAAGGCTCTCTGGTCAGCCGAAACGGCCCGAACGAGGATAAGAATGAGCCGGAGCTCTTCGGTTTGAGGGAGCGGATCGGAGGCTTCCTCCCTCCCCGGACCGACCCTACGGAGGTTCAGTATCCCCGGGGCATGACGAAATACATGGCGCGCTCGGCCACCACCGGCTGGTCGGCATGGACGTTCATGGAGAAGGAAGCCCTCTCCATGCCCGGGAGGTCGTCCACGTGCACGGTGACCCGTCGCCGCGGCTGCACCATGTAGCCGGCACCGAAGGTGGAGCCGTCCTCGCGCAGGAACACCACGTTCACGAAAGCCGGCGAGGACCCGGGGTTGGAGAGGAGGAGATAGGTATCGAAAGCCCCGTCGGTGTAACCCTCCGCGAAATACCAGTTATTGGAACCGGACCGCAAGCCTATGGCTGCGTGACCGCCTCGGTGGCTGTCCAGGTTATAATACACCGCCCGCTCCGCCACTATGGGGTAGTCTGATTCCACGGCTATGGCCACGTCCTGCCCGGAAAGCCCCCCCTGGGAGCCGACGTCCAAGGTGACCCGGGATCCCGCCCTCAGCAGATAGTCGTAGCGCAGGTCGCCCTCCGGCAGCTGGTAATCCACGTGCACGATGGTATCCTGGCCCGTCGGGTTTCCGAGAAGGAGGAAAGTAGAGAAGAAGTTTCTGGTGCACCCTTCGGCGAAATACCAATCGTTGGATAGTTCGGGGGCGCCGAGGGACACGTGCCCGCCACCTATGTAACCCAGGTTGAAGTACATGGCCCGCTCGGCCACGATGGGCATATCGGAATCCACACGGATACAGAAGGAAGCGGAGGCTACGGCGGGGAGGGAGTCCACGGATACCGTTTGCCGGGAATGGGGAGGCAACAGGAAATCATATCTCGCCTCACCTCCTCCCTCGAGGTAGAAATACACCCGCGCCGTGGTCGCGTCCTCTCCGGGATTGGAAAGCAGGAGGAAGGTGTCGAACGAGTTGGCGGTGAACCCCTCGGCGAAATACCATTCCCTGGAAAGCGACTTGGTACCCACCGTCACCGTGCCGTCGTCGCGGTTGCCCATGGTGAAATACATGGCGCGCTCCGCCACCACCGGTCCTTCCGCCTCCACGTGGATGGCGAAGGAAGCTGCTTCCAGCCCGGGAAGCTGGTCCACGGGGACGGTCAGGCGGGAATGAGGCAGAAGGTATCTCTCCTCCGTGACCGTGACCCCGTCGTCGCGGTAAAAGTGAGCACGCGCCGTTATTCCACTGTCACCCGGGTTGGAGAGCAAAAGGAAGGTGTCGAAACCGAAGTCCGTACAACCCTCGGCGAAGTACCATTCGCTCCAGGGCTCCTCGATCCCGCCCGTGTCGTGACATCCCGTCACCACCCTCCGGGCCAGGGAGGCGTAAGTGATGGTCAAAGGGGTACCATCCGGCGCCCAGTAATAGGGCCAGTAGGCTTCAAGGGGATGCAGGCGCACGCAGCCATGGGAGGCCGGTGCTCCCAGGCCGGCCTCGTATCGGCTTGAGCCCCTGGGCCAGGCGTGGATGCCGTGGCTTGAGGTGAAGGACATCCAGTAGTCGCACACCGCGCCGCCCAGACCGCCGTGCACGCGGTAATGACCCGTTATGCGGAAGTTTCCTGTGGGAGTCGCGTTGTTCAAACCAGTTGAACAGCGTACGACGTTAACCAGCTGATCTCCTTCGTAAAAGTAGATGCGCTGATCGCTGAGTGAACAGACCATGCGTTTGGGGCCTCCCGCCGCCACTGCCGCGGGCTCCATAAAGGCGGAAACCCTCGGCGATGGGGAGCCCTCGCGCAGGTCCTCGTCCACTGTGGCCACGGCGTAATAATAGGTCTTTCCTGGAACCGCGCTGTCGTCGAGGAACACCGGGTAATCACGCATGGAATCGTCTGCCCTGCCGCCCACCGGGACCATCTCACCATCGGCTGACTCCGCACGGTAGACCTGGTATCCGAAGGCGCCCTCAACCGGCCTCCAGGTCAAGGCCACGCGCCTACCCCGGTCCTCCGGACGGTGGAGCACGGAAACCCCTTGGGGCGGGGGCAGGCTCCCTCCCGGCGAGAGCTCCACCGGTGCGGGCTCGGCGGATGCCTGGAGGGCGAAGAGGACC
>NZ_JACVJJ010000111.1:0-5306 GCF_015711935.1 Candidatus Solincola tengchongensis | reverse complement strand
TGGGGGGACGCGGACACCTGGGGCAAGAGGCTGCGCCTCCACACGGCGGAGTTCCTGAACCGGGGGATGATCACCCTGGAGGGAGACCTCTCCTGTGTGATCGCCTTTTTCATGTTCCTCGGGGAGGCGCTGGGGAGCCTCAGGAGAAGAAAGCCCGCCCCGGTCAGAAGGGCTGAGCTCAGCGAGGAGGAACCGTGATACTGCGCGAGTACCTGCCTTCCATAGACCATTCCCTCTGCCGAAGATGTCGCAAATGCGAGGAGATATGCCCCGCCGCGGCCGTCTCCCTCGTGCAAGAGGAGAAGAGGATGGCCGTGGACCCCGGTAGGTGCATCGACTGCCAGCGCTGTATGGACGCCTGCCCGGAGAACGCCATCACCATGCTTCCCCGCAAGGCCGACCGCGTGCTGAGGATCGACCTCTCGTGCCTGGACCCGTGGGAGATCAAGCGTCTCTGCCGCAGGGTGGGTCTTGCTCCGGGCGAGGCCGTCTGTGCCTGCTCCTTCATCACCGCCCGGGAGCTGGCGGGCGCCGTCCTGCTGGGGGCCAGGACGCCGGAGGACGTGTGCGCCATGACCGGCGTGCGCCGGGGATGCGGCATCTACTGCCTGGTGAACGTCTTCAAGATCCTGGAAGCCGGAGGTGTCACGCCGGAGGAGAGGCGGAAAAGCCGCCTCTACCACCACCCCCTGGACCCCCTAGACATCCCAGAGGAGAGGTTGCGGGAGATCGATGCCCGATTTCCTCAGTTCCGGATCCTCGATGACGTATCCCTGATAAGAAAATTCCGGGGGCGTGATATGCTCGAGGAGGCGTGAACGATGTATCGGCCTGCAGTACCGCCCTTCCCCTTCATGGAGTCCGTCTACCAGTCGCCACCCCGCAAGCGTGCCGCTGAACACCCGGGGTTCGTCTCCCTTCCGGTGAGTTCCCTCTTTCCCGAGTTCCCGGAGGCCATCTATTGTTACGGAGAGGATCGTTCGGCGATCCGCCCGAATACCTTCCAGGCCCTGGAAAACGTGGACATGAGCATGATCAAGCCAGGGCACCGCGTGCACTTCCTGGCCTCGGAACACGGTTTCAGCATCCTCGGCGGATGGCCCTACCGCGAGATGCTCGGCGCCATAAGAGACGCTGTCCGCGAGCGCACCGGTTGCGAGGACATATACCTAGGGGTGGCCGCCTACCGAGGCTTCCGGGAATCGCGCGAGGTGATCGAGGCCTTCCGCCTGATGGAGCTCTTCGAGGGCAGGGTGTTCGAGTTCGGCCCCTACGACGAGGGAGTGGCCATCGACACTGAGGTGGGGACCCTATACGGCGTTAAAAAGGCTTACGATGCCGACTGGTTCGTGCACTCCTACTACGACGACCCTCGGGAGATGTATTTCCACCGTTTCCTCGCCAGGAGCTTCAAGGCCTTCGCCATGTCTTACGCGCGCCTGGAGACGCGCTCCGCTTATCACTATTCCTATAAGAACCGCAGTTGCAACTTCCTGCCGGTGGCCATATTCCGGTCACCGTACGTGCAGGAAAGGTATGCTTTCAGCTGCATAATGAGGCTTTCCCCCGCCGGGATAATGGCCATCGACGCGGACAACGACCTCTTCGCGCTGGACCGGCGCATCACCCGCGGCCACCTGGAGAGGTTCGGGAAGATGCAGAAACTCTTCGAGTCCATCGAAGAATGTATAGCGGTCATAGACGGCGGCAGATGGGGTTATTACGTCCATGCCGGGGGCGTCACCTTCGGCGTCCTCATGTTCTCCAACTGCCCCGGGCACGACATCCTGGACCTGGACTCCCCCTCCGCCCTGATGATGATAGACGAGGTCCCTTATCAGGAAAGGGAAAATCTGCCAACAAAGATGCTCCGAACGGGCATCAACCCCGCGCTCAAGGCCGTTGTCATCAACCAGCAGTGGGCGGGCATCCCCTTCCTGAACCTGTTTTCAAAACCCATATTCGTGGTGGGTCGCGACCAGCTGGACTACCTGAGGCTCGACCGGGCCAATCCGCTCTTCAAGGCCATGGGCGACCTCGGGATAATCCGCGCCATGCCGGATCTTCAAACCGCTTTGGAAAAAGCCCGGCGCGCGGCGCGCACCGACAAGGTGCTCGTCTTCGACGGAAGTTTCGGACATCTCAATCTGAGTCCATCGCTGGCGGAAGAGCTGGTTCGCAAGGCCCCCGAGGTGAGGAGGAAGGTGGAAGAGGAGCTCCTGCCGCGGTGGCTCCGCCAGAGGAACCTGGAGTGAACAACGCATATGGAAGATTCTGGTCTTCTACGCAAGACGGAGCTGGAGATACAGGGCATATACCTGCGGCGCGCCAACCTCTCGACCATCGCCCAGGCGGCTGCCGACGTCCTGGGCTTGGAGGAGCGCGACGTGTTGGTGACGGATTACCGCCCCGGAACGCTCGTCCTGGACGTCCACGGGACGGACATAGACGCATTGAACATCGCCGGCCGGGAACCGACGCTGCTCAAGACGCTGGGCGCCCTTCCGGGCGTGACGGTCGTGGAGGAAGCGTTTGTATCTTCTCGGGGCATGCTGGGGTGGATAGCTCACGACCGAGACGCGGCCGTAGGAGCCATAAACTCCGGGAGGGAGCTGGCGGAGGAGATCAGGCGCAATGTGGAAAGACGGGTGATGGTCTTCCCTTCGGGAAGCGAGGTGCAGAACCAGGAGATAGAAGACACCAACACGCCGGCCATCAAGGAACGGCTGGAGGAGGAGGGTTTCAAGGTATCACGAGGAGAGGTCCTGCCCGACGACAGGACCTCCATCGCGGCGAAGATACGCGAGGCCTCTGAGGTCTATGGGTACGGGGTGGTTATCACCACTGGCGGCATCGGCGCCGAGGAGAAAGACCAGACCGTGGAGGCGGTGTTGGACCTGGACCCAGCAGCCGAAACGCCTTACGTTTGCCGTTACGAGGTGGGGACAGGCAGGCACGCCAAAGATGGGGTGAGGATAGCTGTCGGCGAGTACAATCAGACGCTGATCGTCTCCCTTCCAGGACCCAACGACGAGGTCAAAGCATGCCTCGACGTCCTGGCCCAAGCCTTGAAGGAAGGGTGGGACAAGCGTTCCCTGGCCTGCTCCATCGCGGAAAGGATCCGAGTCCTGCTGCGCGAACGCTAATCCTCGCCTTGAAGCGGGAAAAAAATTCCTTTTCGATTGGTCAAGGGGTCTGCCACGATCAACCGTCCGTCTCACCGGGGCGGAAGATGAAATATCATGGAAATTATCGATTACAGATTTTGGCAAACCATGATCGTTGATTTTTCTGCCACACGGTCAAACTTGCTCGCCGATATCCGCATAGGACCTGGTCCCATCAGGATCGAGTCTTGACTCAGCAACCATTTCGTCCCCTTGCCCAACCCAGGCAGAAGGTTGATATGGATGTTCATCTCGGCGAAGGTCCCGCCCGTGCCCGCCTATCTGGACGCCAGCTCCTCCAGAGGTATGCCCATGTTCTCCCGCAGCAGCCTCGCCAGGAGGGGGAGGGAGAGGTTCTCCGGCCCGTAGAGGATGCACTGTATCTCCGGCATGTAGAAGTAGAGGAAGGGCTGGGTGGTGAGCAGGGCCTTTCTCAACTCCCGGGCCACGGGGTGGGATTCGCCGAGCTCCAGGCTAGCCTTGCCCCACCCGGGCACCATGGCGTAACGTAGGGCGTTGACCTTGAACTCGGCCCCCTGCGGCTGCTTGAACTGGTAGAGGTGGCAGAAGTACTTCACGATGCCGCTCCTCGAGGCGTCCACCTTCTGACCTCTCAGGGTGAGGATGTGCTCCCCGCTCTCGGAGAGGCGGCAGGTGAGCTCGCTCTCGCTGTCCGAGAAATCGATCCCCGCCAGGAACTTGGGGTAGTTGTAGATGTCGATGCCGCCCCTCAGGGCCAGCTCGGTGGTCACCGGCAGGTGATGTATGTAGGTGTGAAACGCGTTGCGCACGAGCTGGCGCAGGAGGTTGTATCCCGGAAGGGGGAGGATCTGGGGGTCGTTGAGCAGGACCCCGATGGCGAACTCGTTGTAGGGCTCTATGTCGGTGTCGTAGTACTCGAAGGCGGTTAGGTGAAGGGCGCCGATGCCCGGAACCACCTGGGCCGGGGCGTAGCGCGGGTCCGGGACCAGCCTCTTGAGGGCCGGCAGCGTGGCCGGGAAGACGGCGGTCATCGACCGCGCGCTGCGGTAGAAGACCGGGAGTTTGACCTTCTTTCCCAAAAGTGTGGCCTCGACCTGCTCCACGCCCTCGAAGAAGTCGTGATGCATGGGATCACCTCCTGTAACCTCTTGCGCTCACCGAGTCGAAAAGCCGCGGCATGTTTTTCCGCTGCCCTCGCGGAAAAGATTACCGCTCACGGGCGTCACAGGTTCACTAATGCCCCTCCTCATCCGGGTAAGGGAGAGGGGGGCTTTAAAGCCGCGCCGCCTTTGCCCCGCCTTCCCGTCCCGGGAGCCCATATAAAACATATTATCTTTTTCCATCCTCTTTAAGGATCCAAACCCGTCGCTTCAACGAACTTTCCATCTGCCGCGGCATGTTTTTCCGCTGCCCTCGCGGAAAAGATTACCGCTCACGGGCGTCATAGGTTCACTAATGCCCCTCGTCATCCGGGTAGGGGAGAGGGGGCTTTAAAGCCGCGCCGCCTTTGCCCCGCCTTCCCGTCCCGGGAGCCCATATAAACCATATTATCTTTTTCCATCCTCTTTAAGGATCCAAACCCGTCGCTTCAACGAACTTTCCATCTTCCCGAGCGTTCGGCAAAGCAATCAAATCCAGAAGGCGGCAAGGGCTGGTCGCTCTTGGATACGAACTCGTACTCCGTTCGGTCGCGATAGCGAGGGTATGGAAGAACAGAGGGTTCTATATCGTTTCTTTAGGCGCTTTTCGGGTTGAAGAAGGCCGAGAGGACATCCTTTCCCGGATAAACCAGCAAATCCAACTGGCGGTAAGGGGTGATCTCTCTCGGATAGAGAACATACTGTATCCGGCAGTAAAGCGAGGGTATGGAAGAATAGAGGGTTCTAAATCGTTTCTGTAGGCGCTTTTCGGGTTGATATAGAAAAGAGGAAAGAGGAGGGAGGAGGGAGGGTTGATAGAGGAGGGAGGAGCCGATTGGGTCCTTCACGGCGATGTGTTAGATTATTAAAGGAAAAACAGGAGCCACAGAGGGCACGAGGGATCGCGGTAGAAGCCCGGCCGCCGATTCGGGATCACGTCGAGGAGGGGGAAGAAAGGGAAGACATGCGCGGGTACCTGGGCGTGGACGTGGGCTCGGTGAGCACCAACCTGGTGCTC
>NZ_JACVJJ010000110.1:0-3067 GCF_015711935.1 Candidatus Solincola tengchongensis | reverse complement strand
CAAAGCGAGTGACGGGGAGGGTTGTGCTCACTCCCCTGCGTTTAGTGGGGAGGAGGGCGTGTTCGATGGCCGCCGTGTCATTGGCTGGAGCGAAGGGGCTCTCTTCCTCTCCGCGAGAGGTTCCGCAGCGGGCGGAGTAGCCTTCACGCCGGCGGTGGATGGAGGAGCGCGGCCCGGGTCACGGGTTCCTGACCACCGCCATGTTCCGCTCCAGGTATTCGGGAAGGCCCACGTGCCCCCAGAAGTCCTCCACGTAGAAGCCGTCCACCTGGCCGCTCTGTTTTCCCTCGATGAGCAGCTTCACCTTCTGGATGGTGGGGAACTCGGTGAGGGTGTTGGCGATGGAGATAAGCGCCAGCCCCTCCATGGCCGCCCCCGCGCCGCCCTGCTTTGCCTTGTCGGTGAGGATCTCCTTACTCAGGTTGACCGTGCATACCCCGTCCCTGATGCTCACGTCCAGGACCTTGACCGTGCCGGGGAAGGCGGCGATGAGCCCGTCCCCTCCCGACGGTCCCTTGATGAGCTCCTCCATGGCCGCCCGAGCAACAGCCGTGGTGTAAGGGATGGTCCGTTTCTGCGCTACGAGGTACATGTCCGAGGGTTCGGACTTGATGAAGTAGAGGGTCAGGGTGACCGTCTTGGCCTCCGTTCCCTCCTCGGCCGTTTCCTGCTCGCCCTGGGCCTCCGCCTCCTCCTTGCCCTCCTCCCCGGTTGCTGGCTTGCTCTTTCCGCATCCGGGAAGGAGAAAGAGTGAGAGGAGCAGGGCCAGGACCGCCGCCGCGGCCGTGACGCACAACCACCGGTATCTCCTCATGAGCCCTCCTTTGACCCTTGGGATCCCGTCTCCCATGATCGTGTTCCACCGACTCTCCTATATTAAACGTTGCCCGTGACGCCGGGAGAGGGGCCTCGCTCCCACGTGCCCGGGAAAGAGCCGGATTGCCGCCGCAGAAGGACTTTGGTTCAGGCTGCGGGATAGCGGCTCCGATCCCGGGGCGCCTTGGCCACGCCTCCATGATTTCTTCTGGCTCGGCGGCGGGGCTCCCTTTCCGATACGCGCATCCCGCTCGCATGCTACCCTTATGGCGTCGGCTCGCGCCGCTGGACGGCGCATTGCGTCGCGCAGGAAGGAGCCCCGCGCTTCGGGGCCGCTGGGCGTTGCGGAGGGAGGTTGGTATGCCACATTACGACAGGACGGAAGAGGAAAAGTGGAAGGAGTTCCGGTTCCGGTTTCCCTATCCGGCGGGGTTGAAGCGCTTGCGGGAGGAGGTCCTCTCCGATCCGGATTTCGACCCCGCCGTGCTCTGGGTCTGGGGGACCATGCAGGCCACCGCGGTCCTCGAGGTCCTCAAGGCCTGCGAGAGGGAGTTCGGGGAACGCGGCCAGCGGGTGGTGAGGGAAGCGCTGCGCGGCGTGGGGCTGGAGGTGGGCAGGCAGATCCTGGAAGGGACGGAGTGGCCCGAGGGGATGACCGAGGCGGAGCTGGCCAGCTTCTACGCCACGGTCATCAATTGCGTGGTCTACGCCTCCCTGGAAGACCCTTCCATTGATGGCGAGGATCGGGTTAGCTTCCACATCCTCTGGTGTCCCCACCAGGACCTTTACGGTGCCTTCGACTGCCGGGTGCAGCGCTATTTCGTGCAGGGCATGCTGGAGGCGCTCAAGGAGCGGGGATGGCTCACGGACTGGCAGGTCCGCTTCACCCGCACCATACCCGCCGGGGCGGAGACCTGTCACTTCGAGTTGTGGAAGGCCCCCGGGGAGGAGGCCATGCTATGGGAGAGCTACTCGGAGGAGCTGGAACGCAAAGCCCTGAGGATGGCCGCCGCGGAGAGGGAGAGGGAAGAGGGCGAAGGTGATTGACGCGGCGGCCGTTCAGCTCCCCTGGATATCCGGAGCCGGGCCTCACGGGTGGTGAGTGGGGCGGTTCCGGCGATCTTTGGGGCGTTCCTCCCTGCCCGGTCTTTCGCCGGTCGTGCGGCACACCCATCCCATGAAGTGGGATCATGGTAAAAGTTACCAGGAAACTGGCGGTCCCCTCACCTCTTGGGCGGCAGGGTTTCGGGGATCCTCGAAACAAGAGGTTCCGCGGGCGTGGGGGCGTTTCGGCAGGCGCTTTCCGGTTTGAAAAGAGTCGAGAGGCCACCCCGTCATCCCGACAGAGCAAGTCCTTCGTTGAGCGGCGCGCTTGATCCGGTCTATTATAGGGTAATCCCGGGCTGTCGGGTGTCGTGCCCGTGTCGGAAAGGGGTAGAGGGCAGGGAAACGCGCCGGAGAGCGGGTCGGGGATGCGTCCCCGGGTTTGTAAAGGGCACAGAGCGTGCCTCTTTCCCGGTAAGGATGCGGGCTTGAAGCGGCGTCACTTCCGCTATCCGGGACGGCCGTTTTACCTGAGCCGGCAACGGTGGCTTTGCAAGGAAGGGGGTTGGCCATGAAGGGTGAGGTGGAGGGGGAATACGGGCTTTACGCCTACCGATGGGTAGTCCTGGCCTCCTTCATGCTGGTGGCCGCGGTCACCCAGCTCATGTGGCTGAATTACGCGCCCATAACCTCCCAGACCCAGGAGCTCATGGGGGTGAGCGAGTTCAAGGTGGTCCTTTTGGCCACCATGTTCCCCCTGGTATACATACCGGTGTCCATACCCGCCGGCATGGTCATCGACCGCCGGGGTTTCCGGACCGCGGTGCTCATCGGGGCCATGCTGACCACCGCCTTCTCCTTCTTGCGCCTCTTCGCCGACAACTACCCCCTGGTCCTCTTAGGGATGATCGGCATCTCCGTGGGCCAGCCCTTCGTGCTCAACAGCATCACCAAGATGGTCAGCGCCTGGTTTCCCACCGAGGAGTCGGCACTGGCCAACGGGCTGGGCTCCCTCTCCCTGTTCCTGGGCATGATCGTGGCCATGGCCGTCACCCCGCCCCTCCTCAAGGCCTTCGGGGAACACGACGTGGCATCCCTCCGCTGGCTGGTGCTCATATACAGTCTGGTATCCCTCGCCTCCCTTGTCCTGTTCGCCCTCCTCGGCAGGTCCCATCCGCCCAAGCCCCCGCACCGCACCGAGTCCGAG
>NZ_JACVJJ010000109.1:0-4775 GCF_015711935.1 Candidatus Solincola tengchongensis | reverse complement strand
GGCGAAGACGACGGAGTACCGCCTTTCGGGGATCTTCATCCGCGGTCATCTGCCCTCCTCGCTCCGGACGGAACAGGGATATTATATAACGGTCCCAGGCGGATTGCACCCTGCCGGGCTTCGAAAGGACAAGGTGACAATATCCCAGATATTCCCATACTGCCGCCTCTTTTCGAGATAAGCGCCATCCGTGCGATGGCAACTGACGGTTCTCGACCACGTCCCGAGACACCTACCCGGACGTTCCACCCTTCTCCCCAACCGGTGCAGAACACCAGTTCGCGCCGCACGCGCAACTCCTCGCATGACAGAGGCGGTTTATCCCGATCCGTAAAGGGGAACAACCGACTTGGAAGCCGGTAGGTTAAAGGCCACCTCCGTCGACGCCGGGACACGCGCGGCTGAAGTGACGCCTGATCGAGCGTGTCCCGGAGCCTACAGGGATGAAGGGTGCAGGCGGAGAAATTATCCAGGGGCGCAGGATATCCGAACGCGGGCCGGCGCTGTGCTGTCCCAGCCCGCTGCGGGACAGGGACGGGACATAAAGAAAGGGGGGCGAGGGATGGAAAAACAGGTGGGAAGGGTAACCCATTACTTCGGCAAGGTGGGTGTGGCAGCCATCGAGCTCGAGGACGAACTCAAGGTCGGGGACACCATACACGTCAAGGGGCACACCTCCGACTGGACCCAGAAGGTGGAGTCCATGCAGATCGAACACCGCCCGGTAGAACGGGCGGGCCCCGGAGACGTCGTCGGGATCAAGGTCTTGGAGCATGCCCGCGAGCACGACGTGGTCTACAAGGTCATCGAGGAGTAGCCAGGTCCGTTCCCCGAGCCGGCATGGTTTATAATCGCTCACGAGGGCGAACGACGTGAAAGGAGAGAGGATGGCGGCCGGCCCGGGAAGTGAAGGCAAAAGCCTGGAGTTCGAGATACGTGGAGGTCCCTGGGAGGCTCTCCACGCCATGGTCTTCTACGCCGCGGTGATCTGCGCCATCCTGGCCACGGCGGGGGTCTCCCGCATGGCGACGGGGATAAGCGCGGTGGCCCTCCTCTTCTACAGCATCCTGGCCGTCTTCTCCTCTCCCACCTATCTGGTCATCATCCCGGAAGAGAAAGCCGTGGTATGGGAACGCTACCGCTTCTTCCTCCCCCTTCGTCGCAAGCACCCCCGCGAGGAGCTGGAGGAGATAGTGGTCCTGGAGTCGAGCGGAGCGCCCACGGAAGGGGACGAAAAGCGCTCCGGAGGGAGCATCGCCTATTCCGCCCGCGTCTACCTGCGCTGGCGCGGAGGGAGGAAACGGAGGGTCTTCCGGTCAGAGATGTCCAGCTCCCCGGCGGAGAACCGGACCCGGGCCTTCCTGGTCGCGGAAGCCCTGGCCAGGCACCTGGGCTTGCCGGTCTCCTACTCCGGGCAGAGGCGGATGGGTTGAGGGGAGGGGAGAAGCGGTCATGTCCTTTTGGAAGCGATTGGGCCAGAGAGCCGGTCTCCGGAAGATCGCGACGGCAGCCATGGCGGCCATGCTCTCGCTCGCCCTCTCCGCGTGCGGCAACGGCGGGAAGGGCCTGCACTCCTGGGAAAGGGATCCCATCGTTCCCGGCTACTCGGCTGCGGACATCGAGATCGGGAGCGCCTTCTCCGCCGTCCTCGAGGTCCACGGGGAACCGGAAGAACACCGGCGGGACGGCGGCTACCTCTACGCCTATTATGGCCGCACACGCCAGGAGGGGAAGATCGACGACCCCGCTTCCTGGATCCTGGTGGTCACCCTCTACGACCAGGGCAACGGTTCCCGCGACCCGGAGGACGAGGTGGGCGCGGTGGAGGTCTCCTCACCATACGCGGGAAGGACCTCCGGCGGGGTGGGGATAGGCAGCACCGCCGGGGAGGTGGAGGAAGAATTCGGCCCCTGCCCGAACGTCTCCACATCCACCACCGATTACGGCGAGTTGCTCCTCTACTCCTATGCCGACCGCGGCGTGGAGTTCCTCATAAGCCCCTCCGAGGGCGTGGTCACCGTCATAGTGACCGCCTACGGGGGATTGCGCCCGGTGGAGGAAATGCCAGGGGAGGGGATGAGGGGGGAGGGGATCTTCGGGTCCCACCGGGCGGACCCCATCCTTCCGGGCCACTCCGCCGCGGGCATCGGCATAGGGAGCGACTTCCGCTCCGTGCGGGAGTTGTACGGACCGCCGGACTCCAGCGGGCACACCACGGAGGGGCTGGTATACGCCACTTACACCGGTGGGTACGGGACCTGGAAGCTTACCGTCTACCTGGAAGACCGCGACAAGGGCAAGGGGCTGGACGACTTCGACACCGTGGTCTCCATCTGCCTCCGCCATCCGTACGCCGGAAGGACCCCCAAGGGTGTGGGCATCGGTTCAGCCCAGGTGGAGGTGATCAAGGAGTTCGGGACGCCCGAGAGGCAGACCAACGGCCTCCACCAGGGCGAGCAAGCGATAATTCTGGAATATAATACCAAGGGAATCGTCTTCGCCCTGCGCTCCACCACGGGGGAGGTCATGGAGATAGACGTCAACCGGCCCCTGACCTCCTCCTGAGCATGTCGTGCGCGCTTCCGGCCTCAACGGCTCAAGCGCCGCCGCAGAGAACGAAGGTCGCGCCGCGCCGTGCGTCCCTTCTCGCCCGCCCAGGGGCTCAAGTCCAGCTCCCCCACCCTCCCGGCGGACCGCTTCCTCCCCCCTGCCGCCCACATCTCCAGCATAGGCTGAGCTCGCCGCAGGTAGTGCAGGTGAGGGGTGACGTTTTCCCCGGCACTCTCGGCGATACACTCCCCGGCCAGCTTCCCGCTTTCCAGGGCCAGGCGTATACCGAAACCCCAGGGGTCGAGAAATCCGGCCGCCTCACCGGCAAGGAGTGCGCTCCCCGCTCCGAGGTTGAACCTGCCGCTCCTTGCCATGCGGTTGGAAACGGAGACCATACGCACGGATTCCCCCCTCAACGCCAGGCCTATGCGGCGGGAGAGGAACTCCCGCAGGGCCTCCAGCTCACCCTGCCAGTGGCGCTCCTGCCCCCAGCTAATCGCCATGCCCACCGTCCCGGCGCGCACGAAGAACCTTCCCAGCCTCTCGCCGCGCGCCAGAACCGCCAATCCCAGCCACCGGGGGTCCCAGTCCGCCTCACCTTCCGAGAGGACCAGCACGGTCCTCTCCAGGGCGGGTAGGGTGTGCAACCGGTAGAGCTCGGGACGGACCGTCTTGGAGACCAGGCTCTCCGCGCCGTCCGCCCCCACAAGGTAGGTGGCCTCCGCCTCCCCCTCCTCCTCCCCGCGGAGAAAACGCACCCGGGCGTAGAACCTCCCCGCGGTCACCTCCGTCACCCGGCATCCGTCCCACACCTCGGCTCCACCCGACCTGGCCAGGAAAGCGTCGAGAGAGGCGCGTCTCACCCATAGCCCTTCCCCGGAAAAAGGAAGGAGGTATTCACCTCCTCCCTCGCTCAAGACCTTCACCCCCAGGGCCTCCGCCGGCTCCAGCAGGCACTCCGCGGGGAGCGGGCCGAAGCCCTCCTCCAACAACCGCCTGCCCTCCGGGGAGAGAAGACCCATACAGGCCTTCTCCCGGGGCAACCCCTCCTTGTCCAGGAGGAGTACCTTGAACCCTCTCGAGGCGAGTTCCCTGGCGGCCATGCAGCCGGCGGGGCCTGCCCCCACCACCGCCACGTCGTAATGCATTCCCGATTCCTCTCCTTGCAAACAGGCTCCGGTTTGCCACGCGCCGGGTCACGGGTTTCAATGTATATCCGCGCAGCCGCCGCTGGCAAGGAGAGTGTTCATGGCGCCGGAATGCCGTCTTTCAGGCGGGTCGGGCATGCACGGGACGCAGGCGCTTGCGATGCATATCCAGTGCCTTGGCATATATTTCCATATAGCCCTCGGCCATGGCCCGGGGGCTGAACCTCTCCTCCGCCACCCTGCGGCAGGTCAGAGGATCGATCTCTTCTATACGGTCCAGGAAAGGCAGAAGTCCGTCCGGCGTGTCGGCCAGGAACCCGGTCACCCCGTGCTCCACGACCTCCGGTGCCGCCCCCCAGCGCGTGGCCAGGACCGGCGTCCCGCAGGCCAAGGACTCGGCCATCACCAGCCCGAAGGGTTCCTCCCACTGTATGGGGAACAGGAAGGCGGCCGCCCGTGAGATGAGGCGCACCTTCTCCTCCTGTGAGACCTCCCCGAGATACACGGCGTTTTCCCCGTCCAGCAGGGGACGAACTCGCCGCTCGAAATATTCCCTGTCCCGCCCGGGGTCGATCTTCCCCGCCAGAAGGATGCGCCTTCCCGCCTTCCGGGCCAGGCGGACGGCGTGTTCCGTCCCCTTGGCCTCGCAGATGCGGCTTACGCAGACCAGGTAGTCCTCCTTCTCCCCGGCGAAGCGGTGTTCATCCACATCCACGGCGTTGGGCACTACGCCGAGATAGTTCAACTCCGGGCAACAGTCGCGCTGCCTCCGGCTTATGGCCACGTAATAGCAGTCCTCCCGGAAAGCCCGGTAGAAGAGGCGCGTATCCTCGGTGAAAGGCCCGTGCAGCGTGTGAACCACGGGCTGGGAGATGAGCCCGGCGAAGGCCGGGCCCAGGAACCCGGAATGATCGTGTACCAGGTCGTAGGGCCCGGAGGAGATGATCCTGTAGGCCTGCCCCACGTGGTAAGCGTCGAAGAGGGTTTCCCCCATGTGCGAGGTAGGAGCCTCTTCCAGGCTTATCACCTGGCGGGCCAAGGTTCGGGAGGGACCGGCGGCGAAGAGGGTCACTTCCT